>VGWY01000282.1 GCA_016873575.1 Nitrospira sp.
TTTTTTATGGCTTCTTTTTTTATATGTCAATCTCCGTGCCTCTGTGTCTCTGTGGTTATTAGAATGCTTTTCAACTTTTTTACGAAAGAACCAAAAATTAATTGATCCTGAATTACACAAGTGTGTAGCCGCAACCTTTAGGTTGCGTGTCTTCAAAAGGTTTTAAATTCACTTTTTAAATGCATTTAAACGCAGGCTAAAGCCTGCGGCTACAATGGTTATAAATGAACCTTGCGTAATTCAGGTTGATATATTAACATAATTAAAGGGATTCATAACCCATTCAGGAAGATTCGCACCATTGAATCCACATCTGGCGATACAGATTCTCCAGATAAACGGTAAATCGCTTTGCATCACAGAGGGTAGACTGTGCCATCATGCCCCGCAATTGTTCGCGTAATGATTGTAATCTATTGATATCACTTGCCAGATGAATAGCGATGTTTACATAGTCTTCTTTTGTTGTGGCAATAAGATCAGTCAGTCCTGTGTTTGATAAAAGACTTGCTCCTACGCGAGAAGCATGATTTTCCCCTGCAAGAGTAATGACAGGCACCCCCATCCACATTGCCTCGCATGTCGTGGTTGTCCCGTTATAGGGGAATGTGTCGAGTCCGATATCAACTCTGTCATAATGTCTTAAATGGCCCCTCTGAGTTGTTTCCCAGTGTTGCAACTCAATACGCTCAGGGGAGATTCCCTCACATGAAAACATATTTTTCACATCATTACGAACCTTAATGCTTGTAAAAATCTGTGATTTCAGCATTAAATGTGAGCCAGCTACTGATTTTAAAATTTCAGCCCACAGATAGAAAACCTCTTTTGACACTTTGGGAAAACTATTAAAGGAACCAAACGTTATATACTTTTTTGTCAGCAAGGGAAGTTCGTTAACCTCCGGACTATCACGATGTGGTAAATAACACAGAAAACACTCGGGTAAGCGGATCAGTTTTTCAGTATAGAATTGTTCAGTCATTTTAGGGGGATCGGTATACCTATCAACAATCTTATAATCTATGGTTGCAAGCCCTGTTGTATTCGGATACCCTATCCAGCTCGCTTGCACTGGCGCTGGCTTCCTGGCGAATAAGAGCAGTCGGTTATACCCTGTATGTCCTGCTAAATCTATGAGAATGTCAATTCTGTCTTTACGAATTAACTCAGCAACCGCATCATCAGACATGTCTGCGATATCTCTCCATTGACTGGAACAGGACATGATCCGTTCTGTTACTTCATCCACACCTTCAGCAGGCACACTCGAATAGCAGAATATTTCAAAATCTTCACGGTTATGAGCAGATATGACCGGTTCAATAAAATAACCAACCGAATGGAGTCTGAAATCAGGAGAAACATACCCTATTCTCAATGGCCGTGATGTTGAACTATTATTGGTATGTGGTAAAATTTTTGAAGAAAGAGGTTCTGCACAATGTTTTGCAAAATTTAGATGTTCAGAAAAAACAGTCTGAGAATCATAGTTCGTTGTAAAATTCATTAAAAAGAGAAGCCCATCATAACAGTATGAACAATCAGGTTTTATCTGGAGAGCTTGTCTGTAATATATTTCTGCTTCTTCAATCCTTCCCAAGTCTTTCAGTACACCACCAAGATTAAGAAACGCTATGACATAATTAGGGTTATGATTTATTGCTAAATGGAAATATTCGATGGCCTCATCAAACCTGCCCATTTCTTTATAAATGTTACCCAGGTTATTGTATGCATATAAAAGATCAGGATTCAGTTGTAAAGCCTTTTGATAGTGAGCTATCGCTTCATCATATTGCTTCTTATTTTCATATGAAGTCCCCAGATTAAAATATGCATCAATGAGGTCACAATTAAATTGCAAAGCTTTTTGATGAAACTCAATTGCTTTATCGAATTGTTTTCTCTGCTGAAATAGTATCCCAAGGTTGTAGTAGGCATCTGCGAGAGTTGGATCAATCTCTAATGCCTTTTGATAAAATGTAATAGCATCATCGAACTGCTTCCTGTCCTGAAAGATAGTCCCGAGGTTATAATAGGCATCGGCGAGGGCCGGGTTAAGGTTTAATGCCTTTTGATAATACGTTATTGCTTCATCTGTTTGGTTTTTTTCTTGAAAAATCCAGGCAAGATTATGGTACGCCTCAATCAATTGAGGATTCATCTGGAGTGCTCTCTGATAACAGGTGATGGCCTCATCAAACTGTTTTTTATTTTTTAGCGCATTCCCTAAATAAAAATATGCATATGCATCTGACAATGGATTAAACTCCAAAGCTTTTCTGATGTATTCTATTGCCAAATCATAATTGCCCTCTTGATAATATATAATCCCCAGTAAATACATAATCCCGCTATCCTGGGGGTTCTTTTGTAATATTTCATTATAGATGTCTTGTGCCTGTTGCAAATTCCCTGCCTGATAATGCTTAAAAGCTAATGCAATTGCTTCGTTGATGTTCATAATTGTGTAGTTCCATTCGAGTTACTAATGCGGTCATAAATAAAGCCTCCTTGATGTCATTCCCGCTTGTCGGGCAGGCTCCTAATCCAGTCTTCCTGAGCCTGTCGAAGGATCTGGATTCCCCGATCGAGTCGGGGAATGACGGTTATGTAGCCTTACTTATGAACTTATTACTACCTAAATTGAGCGATTTTAAAACCACAGAGAACACAGAGAGAGACTTGAAATTTTTTAAAACCCACATAATTCCTTGTATTTCTCTGTGTTCTCAT
>VGWY01000283.1 GCA_016873575.1 Nitrospira sp.
CAATACAGTAGTTATCTGTGCCTTAACATCTAATCTAAAAAGGGCAAAAGCACCTGGCAATGTTCTCCTTAAAAAAGGAGAAGGCAATCTCAAAAAGGACAGCGTATTAAACATATCACAGATTATAACAGTAGATAAATCAGACCTCGTTGAAAAGATTGGTTCCTTATCACCATCAAGGGTTAAGCAGATTATTGAAGGATTCAAGCTTTTAATAGAGCCGAGGGAGATTTAAAGAATATTACAGCATGGGGTATGGATCAATAAATCATATTTGAGATTCGAGACACATCAGATTACGTTTTAAACAATGTTTCACATAGGAAGAGGGATTTTCTGCGGTTTCAGAAATATTTCTCTTTCTCCCTAAAACAGACACCATCAATAGTCGGACAACAAATAAAGAATTCACTTCGTTATGATTGGGCCATGCATATGACATTTATCCCAGACTGAACATTTTAGGATAAGGGGAGTCTTTCGAATAGAAATGAATACGCTTGCTTGCGAATGCGTTTTGATTTTGCATAGGATTGCATAGGATTTGGCTTGATTTATTTCAATTAAGCATTTATTATCATCTTGTCAAAGTTCAAAGCTTTTTGCTTGCATTATATAATGGAATGCACCTTTTCGGTGGGGACGATGGATAAGAAAAAGATGCCCAAGAAACGCAAATCGAACAACATCTTAGTCGTAGGAGACTGGGTTGTAGACGAATATTGGTTTTTAGTTAGACATCAATCTGATATTAGCTCCCACGTGGGATTTAGCCATTATCGAATATCAAGCACAGAGAAGGATCCAATATTTGATCTATGCGGAGCAGGACATGTAGCCCGAATTCTATATGACCTTCGTGAACGCAGGCACAGCGCCTATAATTTGTTTGGACTTGGGAATTGGAATAAAAATGATACTGAATTTATAAAACATCTGGTACATTCAAGAAGTCACAAGAAGTGTGGTGCCGCTTACTCCAGATTCCATATCAAATTCGATTTTTGTGCAAATAGTCCAGCGATAGCTTTGAGTACCTTGAATCCAGATGGTCCCACTAACCGTGTTGTCCGTCAATATCATGAGGAAAATGTCGGGATTGAGCAAATAAATCGAGTTGACTGGGAACAACAGAGAAGGTCGCAGCATAACGTTTACGATAAAAAGTCACTTGAAAAACTCGACCTGCCACCCAAGGATGAATGTTATGCAATTTTAGTACACGATCTCACTAAAGGTATGGTTCAGAAGGAGTTGATTGATTTCCTTAACAATAGATATCCGAATGCTCGATGGTTTATAAGGAGCAAGCAAATCAATCCTCTGCCAGCTTGGATTAATATCATAGAAAACTCAATCGAATTATTTGTTGTTGGGCCAGAGGTAGCAGCGATACTCAATCCATGGGGATCTTGGCTATATAATGGGAAAATCACCTTGAAAGCATCAAATATTATTAAAGATTTACCAGGAAAGAATGTTATTTTGTTATCTGATAGGCGTGAAGTTGTTGCTCGAACAAATTTTTCTGAAAAATGCATTACGGGTAGATCACTAGTGAAAGCATCTCCATTGACTCAACCCGGTTGGCCATCATCTTTCTATGCCTCCTTGGTTTATATTATGCTTACTCAAAAGTCAAATCTGCACGAGAGTAGAGTGTCCTCTGCTATTCACGATGCTGATAAACTAGGTGGCGTGTCGATACCGGCCAACATTGGAGATGACAAGGAGCCGCTACGAGCGCCCGTATGTGCTAATTATGCATGGGAAAAGGAAATTAAGAAATGGGAGCAAGCGCAGGAAGACCTTGGGATAATCAAAGAAAATGGAGAGCTTCGGCTTGACGTATGGCGAGGTTCTCCTTTGCTTCCTGGCTACGTAACTTGTATCGGAAAAAAACAAGAAATTATTACGCGAATTGCAAAAAAACTGAGAATATTTAAGAAGAGAGGACTACAGTCTAGGTCTCTGAGCATCATGCTTAGGGCCGATCCAGGTTCCGGTAAGACTTTTCTGGCGAAATCATTGGCAGATGCTTTTAATTTTCATTTTGTAAGATATGACGTAACGCAGATGATCCACCGAGATGAGTTGATAGAATTATTTGATAACATAATGACGTTACAAACCCAAGAGGATAAAGGAATACTAGTTTTTGTTGATGAGATAAATAGCTCATTGGAAGGGAACCCAGTTTATTCCTCTTTCTTAGCGCCTCTTGAAGAGGGTAGTTATGTTAGGGGTGGGAAACTCTTCAGTCTTAGACCCTGCGTTTGGATTTTCGCTGGCACCAAACCGAAGCAAGAAGGAAAGAAGGAAGAAAAATTAAGTGATTTTGAATCTCGCTTGACTATGATTGAAAGTATAGATTTTGACTCGCTGTTAGCTGCATATAAAGGTAAGAAACAGAAAATCCGACTAAACAAAGAAGCAAGATTGGAACAAGTTTATCTTGGTGCAAGCATGATTCGAAAACATTTCGATGATGTCTCTTATGTCAGTAAGGACATTCTTAAGTATTTTTACGATCTAAATCCTGCGGGAGGGACTTCAAGAAGGATTCGACAACTAGCCGCTTCATTGCTTAATGTGCAATATGGGACTGTAACTCCGAAGAATTGTGAAAGCTGGGATGATCGCGAGTGGAGAGGAAGAAAAAAGAGAAATGAGCCTCTAGTACATTGTCAACTTAATTATTGATAGTTCTGGCTTTTCGTGGTA
>VGWY01000284.1 GCA_016873575.1 Nitrospira sp.
ACCGACGGCCTGCTGATTACGAATCAGCTGCTCTGCCGCTGAGCTACATCGGCAATAATAATCAATTCTTAAAGATATTATATATAAAATGACTTATGTTTGATACCACGGTCTATGAGAAAATTGATTACCTGCAGGGGTTTGAAATACATTCTGAGTTTCCATAAA
This sequence comes from Nitrospira sp., assembly GCA_016873575.1. Classification (GTDB taxonomy): domain Bacteria; phylum Nitrospirota; class Thermodesulfovibrionia; order Thermodesulfovibrionales; family SM23-35; genus VGWY01. Next base: position 169 of record VGWY01000284.1, read on the forward strand.
TCTCTATTTGTTCCACTGAAAAAACTATCATCAAGTGTTTGAATAATATCTATTATTTCTTTAACCTCTTCATCTGTAAAGTCTACTTTAGTCCTGCTTTCCTGTGATTTTATTTCAGTTGGTTTGACAAGCCTGTCCATGATCTTCTGTACAGCAGTAAAGAATTGTTGACCCTCACGCGTAAAATAAAATTTCGGGATATTAAGGAGATAATAAGTAATCTCTCTGACATCTGGTATGTTTCCAACATATTCAACTGCGATACCGAGTTTTTCAATGCAAAGATTGACAAGATTCCTTACCAGTATGTGTTCCTGTCCTTCTGACAGCCTGTTTAATATCAGAGATGGGCAGAATGTTTTCTCTATCTCTTCAATTATTGGAAACATATCAGGTGCACTGATCTTCACCTTCTCAGAAAACCATTCAAGAGAAAAACCTTCTCCTTCATCAGTCTTTTTTGCCTCGGAATCAATCATCGGTCCAATATCAGGATGGTTTCTGAAAACACCCTGAAGCTTTCTGAAGAGAGCTCCCTTGAGAAAACTATATGCATTCATTACTGCACCTGGCTCTGGTACAGTCATTATGATTCCTTTATCAGATATGCCGAAAAAATCCAGAACATTAAAATGAACACCTGCTCCGAGGTCAATAACTATAAAGTCAGCAGGAAGTTGTTTGATATGTTTCATAATTTTCAATTTTATCCAGTAGGCAGGATTTGCCATACCCGGAATGAACTCTGCCCCGCTTATAAACATTAAGTTTCTTTGTGATGTCTCAACAAGCAGATTTTCAAGAGATGAGACCTTCTTTAAAATAAAATCGGCAATCGTTGGCGTTTTGCCTAATATACCAAGGTATGTATGAAGATTAGCAGCACCAAGGTCGAGGTCTATCAGAATAACCGAACTCCCACCCTTTGCAAGTATTAGACTTGAGGCTATTGAAAAGATACTCTTCCCAACTCCTCCCTTTCCGCCTCCAACAGAAAATATCATCTTTGCACGTCTGTCCGATTTCAATTAAACCTCGATATTCAAAAACCCCCAATAATTACATGTCTCTCAGAAGCTTTGTTATCTCAAATTCCCTTTTCATAATGTATTGAGAGATATGTTCTTCATCTTTAGGGTGTATCTTCAGTTCCACACCATACTGAAAAGAATCTTTCAGTTCTTTCTTGAAACGTATTATGCCATAAGAAATCACAACGGATTGTGGTTCAGGGAGAATGATACTGAAAAAATAAATATTCCCCAGTTTCAGATCCCTTGTACTGTAAAAGCCGATTCCGTGTAAACTGATGTCTGTAACCTTCAGGGAGATTGTTGGTTCATTCTGTATATGCATATTCAGAATGACAGGATTAACAGGACCGGGCTCTACCCTAACATACCTTCTCCTTTCAGTAAACATAATCTCTGGTACGGAGGTTACCACCATGTCTTCTGTTACATTGAGTGTCTTGATTAATGCCTCATAGTTTTTGTTGATATGTGAAAGGAATATCTTGATCATACCACCCTTTTTCAGACCTTTCGGGACTACCAGGGGTTTGAACCGGTATAAAACCATTGAGTCATCATTCATATCTTTAATATTGCAAATGCCCCTTGCAGTAACCAGTATATCTCTCTCAGGTATCTGAAAGGCTATGATTACCGGACTGCCTTCTTTCAGTTTGTATATCAAAACTTTCTGTATCTCTGAAGAACTATGTACAGACCTTTCATCAGGTGTCTGCTCCCATTCAATATCAGGAACTGGAGGAATATATTGAAAATCTGCAGAACCTTCCTCTGGCATATTCCTGATAATGAAATTGACAATATGCCTGACCTCTTTTGACCCTATCCTTTTCATATCAAACACAATAGCATTGTATAAATGAATATTTTCCTGCAGTATGGTTGGCTCAGGTGTGATAAATATTGTGGGACATTGAATCCCTTTTGCTTTCACAAAAGCGAGAAACTCCATATAATCTTCATCAAATGGTAAGAGTGCAATATCACCGGTAACAGCATTGTTAAGAAATTCATTTTTAATTTCTTTTTCTGAGATTAACTTTGCCGGTAGTTCATCTTCTAAAAGAATGGCTGCTAATTGTGGTGTTGTCCAGATCCTCATATCAGAGATTTTATAGGAAATCTAAAAACATTACCAGAGCAGACAGGTAAATCAATAAGGATATTATAAATAATAAGAGTTACACATAACAGGACTGTCTTTTATCAGAATTAAACTATCTTTAATCTCAAGGCATGACTTATTTTAGATATATAAGCATTTTTATAAATGAAAGGCAGAGGCTTCCGCTTCGACTTCAGCCTCTGTTCAGAAGACCCGTGAATTCTGATAAAATCCAGCCCTGTCATGTGTTAGACATCAGGTGTCTGCATCGTATAAATAATATAAATAATATTAGACTCTTGCAAAAGTTTTTGAAAAATACTTTCTAACCATCCCTTCAAATCCATTTTACAGATATTTTACATCTTAAAAATTCAATTTTTATAAATTACGCTCTCAAAGCATGTTT
>VGWY01000285.1 GCA_016873575.1 Nitrospira sp.
AAGGATTGCAAAGCCGGCGTAATTGTCCAAACCGGTAATTCACCAACAATCGAAAATAATACTCTAATAAATAACGACATCGGAATTCAGGTCAATTCTGACTCGTCTCCCAATATACGTAATAATACAATAAGCTCACCGAATGGCTGTTCACAAAACTGGGTTTATCAGGGGAAACCTCATTACTTTACCTTTTCCGTATTAGGGATGGATCACGCAATGGAAGGAATCCGTGTGATTGACAGTTCTTCTGTGATCACTAAAAACAAGATATCTCAATGTAATGGTGCTGGAATTAGTATTGTGGGTAATTGTTCCCCTTCAATTGAGTATAACCAGATCACTGATTGCAACAATGGTATTCACTTTTTATCATCTTTTACTGGTTCTCCTGAAATACATAACAATAATATCTACAATAATTCAATATTTATAGGATTAGATAACGGAATTACGGCTTCTATAGATGCGAAAAATAATTGGTGGGGAACTATTGATGACGTCATTATAAGGGATAAAATCCGTGACATTTATCATTCTCAGTCTAGCGGAACAGTAATCTATATCCCCATTCTAGAGGAGCCAGTCAAGATAGATTCATAGCCAGCTAACATTGCTCCTTATATCGTAGCTTTTTGCTTCTACAAATAATATTCAGAGTAGTCACCCAAGATCACAATTTAAGTGCAGTCAAAACTGATTCGTACCTATATAACGGTGGACAAAAATTTTGATATTTGCTTAAATTGAAAGCGAATACTCTGTTTCTCCAAATAGTAATTTTTTTAGTTCTTGTTCGACACAGCAAGATTGCACAATTGTCAGAATTGTGCAACTGCAGTCATCTTATTACTTAGATGGCTGAACGGCAAGCGCTCCAAAGCGCAGTGATTTTGGAGCACGGTCACAATTCGTCAGACTGTTCTCTTTTGAGGTGATTCGGAGCAATCTATCAAGTTTGGTTTCTACTGCTAAGACGTGCTCCAAATCTTGATGAATTGTATCAAAGGTAACCCCGCATAGCACGGCGAGTTCTTCCGAGGTAACGAGCCTATTCCGTTCCCGCAATAGCACAATCAGCGCTATGCGAGCTGCTTGGTCCAGAATCGGGGTTGCCCTGCGTTTCATGTTTCTACTTAAATCTTGCCTCCCTATGACGGATACATTGTGTCCAGTTTCAGGGGTTCATTCCAAGGAATACTAGGTTTTCTTTTGTCTTGCTCTGATTTCTTCTGTAGGTCAGCATGCAATTTAGTTTGCCGTTTTATTTGGTCAGCAAATCGCTCTTTTAATGATTTGAGTGCTGTATCGCCTCCTTTTAGCCGTTTCTTAACACACTCTACACAAGTACAAGCTGGCGGGTGTTCACCCCTAGTGTAGTTTCTTTCATCAATAGGCATCTTTATCTCCAGAAATGTAATAGAAACTATTTGAACCGCACCATCATTACTGGATAGCTTGTGTCCAGTTTCAGGGGTTCATTCCAATTGGATCGCGCAGCTACTAATCCCACTTGAACAGTACCCGGCCGTGCGCAAAGCCGTGCCAAAAGAATCAGTGCTGGTTTTCCTTGGTTCTGATATTTCTGAAGGCGGATTTCAACTTGGCCAAGGCATTACTACCCCAGGTTGACCTACGGACAAGTCCATAAGCTATGGGCACCAATATCAGGCCGCATACGGTTATCGAAACATTAGGCAGTGTTATCTTCATCCCGAACAAACGGTTAAGCCAGAAAACCGTTATAGGGACCAAAGCTATGGACAAACCCAATGACAGGGCTATCCGCTCAATCCAGTCAATGCTTTTTCTGGCAAAAAAGACATAGCTCCAGGCCAACCCTGGCACAAACAATACAAATGCGACACCGAAGACAACTCTAATTATTTCGGCTATACTCACGAGCTACTAACCTCCCTGGGTACCTGTATATTACAGAGCTGTCGTCATACAACTTCTGGAAGTGGTCACCCTGGAATTTCTCCAGGCCGAGATAATTGCCATAGTTTTTCGAGAAATAGACATATACCGGGGCGTCATATGCATCGAGAAACTCCTTCGCTAACTGGGGATCTTTCGTTTTGAAGAAAGCAAACCATTCGCTCCTGGTGTGAAGATTCCATTCGAAAAGTCCTTGAGCAATGACCCTTCTCCCACTCCATCCCAGAAGCCAGGGAGCATCGTAGGTGGTCCCCAGCACATAGGCGTCATCTTCGGCATAGCTGCTGATGCGCTCGATCGCTTGTAGTTGTTCCTCGCAAACCAATGGCCGAACGCTCCTAGCCTCACCTACAGTATACGCCCCGCTGATTATAAGCAGAAATATGAGGGCTGCCACACCCACTGCCCTTTTCCAGAATTGACCGTAGTGTAACAGCGTATAGCTTATGCCTGCCCCGGCCATTATCACTACCACAATGTCGAGAGGGATGATCATCCTGTTGAAGAAGAAGAGCCGGAAAACAACGATTATCCATGTTATCACAAAGAAAAGCATTATGCTATTCCAATTCTTCTTGATTGCCAGATACGCAAACCCGACCAGCGAAAATGGAATATAGACCAGAGATATGGTGGAATAGGTACTCAGGTTATAGAACGTTCCGCCGCCTACCTCTCCCGGCTGACCACTGGTCACCATGTCCTGCACAACCCCTGTGATGAGTTGCCAGTTTGCCTCCCAGCGTGGCAACCAGAATGGGGC
>VGWY01000286.1 GCA_016873575.1 Nitrospira sp.
TGGCAGCACGATTCCGCCTGAGCTATGGGAAAAGGAGCCACCTATGAAGAAACCACCGCTACCGAGCCAGCTTTATGGCCTTAAACCAAGCCCTGAGAAGGTTCTTCACCTTCCGCCGATTGATGTTGATGCATTGATTGCAGAGGATAGAGCTGCAGGTAAAGAAAGACCTCTCCGTGCTGGGATTCACCGGGAAATCAACGTTTCTCCACTTACTCACGGGGAATGGTTTGATATTGGCAAAGGGAGCATATGGCTTTTTGAAATTGATGCCCCAACAGCATCGGGCATTGATGTCCATTTTACTGATGTTTATCTGCCTGAAGGAGCAAAGATTTATGTTTATTCACCTTCAGCCCCAGAGAAATATCGAGGCCCTTATAGAGGAGGCCCAGAATTATGGGTAGGCCCTATTAGTGGCGATAAAATAATTATTGAAGTTGCAATCCCTGTGCCATATGATCATTCAAAGCCACCTTTCAAAATTGAAGGAGTAGGTCACTTATATCGACCGTCAAAACAAAAATCAACTTTGGAGAATATTGCTCCCTTGGCAGCCACTTGTCACAACGATGCAACGTGTTATCCTGATTGGGCGATAGAAGGCGATGCTGTGGGGAGGATTTATTATCGCAAAGGTAGCTTGCCATATTTGTGCACTGGGACAATTATTAATGATCTTTCTGGAGACCACACACCTTACTTTCTGACTGCAAATCATTGCATTCCAGATGACTTTTCTTCTATCTCATTATTTCAAGTTTATTGGTTTTACGAAACTAATGGATGTCTTGGCACGGCCCCAGATATGTTTAGTTTGCCATACTCAGAAGATGCAATTTACCTGGCCGGAAAAACAAAAGACGAATTTTCTGATTTCACCCTTCTTGAGCTATTAGGCAAAGTGCCGCTTACTCTTTCTTGGGCTGAATGGACAACAAAAGAGCCTTCTGTTGGAGACAGTGCTATAGGAATTCATCATCCCAGTGACATTGATGATTATAGGCGGATTTCCTTTGGGAATAAAATTACAACTCATGGCTGTATTTTTATAATTTAGCGTAATGTATAATTCAGGAGAAACAAGTAATGAGTATTTTGCAGAAAGCCTTTATTGCTAAAAGCCTTTGTGCAGAGTATTTATTACATTTTCAAATCTCCCTTCCACTCTTTTCCAAAGAGTGGAACAAAGGATAGCTGTCAGAAATAGCAGGACCTTTGGAAGGAGGTTGTGAATGGAAATTGAAGGAGACGTGAAGAATTTAAACCGAAGAAAAAGGGCAGAAAATCTTACTCCTGTCCTGTTCCTGCTCCTCTTTATTGTCCTGTGCTGTATATTAATTCCCTTTAACGTCTCTGCGGAAAATATCCCTGAAGTTGTGACCCTGCCTGAATTCCCATATATTGACGTGATTGCAATAAACCAAAAATCATTCTGTGATTATGTGAGAGAAAAGAATTTTGAGAATGCCTTAAAAATTATTAACGATTATATACAAAGTTTAAGTTCCCAATATAATCCTGATGACCATCTTTATCATGGTTATAAGAAAGAAGTCAATGTAATAAAAGATTGGATTGCATCAAAAGACTGTGTTAAAGAAGTTGAATCTAAAGGGATAGTAGAAACTTTTCCACCTCAGATTTGCTTTAAAATTACTTTTAATATTGGTGATGCGGATATAGATGAGCATTTTGATCTTGTTTTGTCAGAAAAGCTACAAATGGTATATAGGAGATGAATTGGACACAAAATTGTTTTATTGTGGAATCTTGTGAAAGGAGGTGGTGTGGAAAAAATTCATGCAAGATTGAAAAATTACAAGTAAAGGAGGTTATGAATGAAAGCTAAAAGAAACGTAATACGTTTGCATGCAGGAAGTCAAGCAGTTCAATCTGCTCCTTTTCTGCTCTTGCTCATCGCTGCCCTTGCATGCTGTACGTTGATGATTCCTGCTAATCTCTTTGCAGATGGGATATCAACGCCTGGCAGCACGATTCCGCCTGAACAATGGGAAAAAGAGCCACCTATGAAGAAAGCTCCACTGCCGAGCCAGATCTATGGCCTTAAACCAAGCCCTGAGAAAGTGCTTCACCTTCCGCCGATTGATGTTGATAAATTGATAGAAGAGGATAAGAGGACTGGCAATTTTGGGAAGCCAGTACGGGATGCAATTGCGCGCGAAGTCAATATTTCGCCGCTAACACACGGAGAATGGTTTGATTTTGACGGAAAAGGGAGCATATGGCTTTTGGAAATACATGTGCCGACTGCATCTGGCATAGATGTTCAATTTACAGATGTTTATTTGCCTGAAGGGGCAAGAATTTATGTTTATTCACCTTCAAAACCGGACAGGTATGCAGGCCCATATAGAGGTGGGCCAGAATTATGGGCAGGGACTATTATAGATGATAAAATAATTATTGAATTGGCAATACCAGTTCCTTATGACCACACAAAACCCCCATTTATTATAAAAAAAATAGGGCATATGTATGTTCCAATACGTAAAACCACATTTGAATATGTAGATGATCCTGTAGCAGCAACCTGCCATAATGATGCAACTTGTTATCCTGATTGGGCGATAGAAGGCGATGCTGTGGGGAGGATTTATTATCGCAAAGGTGGCTTGCCATATTTGTGCAGAAAGCTTTTTTTACTAAAAGTCTT
>VGWY01000287.1 GCA_016873575.1 Nitrospira sp.
CTGCGGCTACCTAATTACTTTCTTTATGCAGATTCTGCCTGTCTTTCGTATAAAAGGAGAGGTTTTTCGTTTTTCAGGATGGTCTCTTCGTTTATCACACATTCCCTGATACCTTTCTGAGAAGGTATCTCATACATCACATCAAGCATTATCTCTTCGAGGATGGCTCTTAATCCTCGTGCGCCAGATTTTCGCAATGTGGCTTTTTTTGCTATTGCTTGTAAAGAACCATCGGTAAATCTCAGCCGTACATTATCAAAGGAAAGAAGCCTCTGGTATTGTTTGATGAGGGCATTCTTTGGTTCTGTAAGAATCTTGATCATGGCTGTCTCATTCAGTTCATCAAGGGTTGCTACAACTGGTAGCCTTCCTACGAGCTCAGGTATCAGTCCATATTTTATTAGATCCTCAGGTTCAACAAGACTGAGTATCTCGCCTATCTTTCTTTCCTTCCGTTGCACTGTATCAGAACCGAAACCAACGATCTTTTGCCCTGTCCTCTGTTCTATATTGCTATCAAGCCCAATAAATGCACCGCCACATATAAAGAGGATATTTGTCGTATCAATCTGAATGAATTCCTGTTGCGGATGTTTCCTTCCACCTTGTGGAGGGATATTCGCCATGGTCCCCTCAATTATCTTGAGCAATGCCTGCTGAACACCCTCTCCTGATACATCCCTTGTTATCGAGGGATTTTCTGATTTCCTGCTTATCTTATCAATTTCATCAATATAGATGATTCCTCTTTGTGCTCTTTCAACATCATAGTCTGCAGATTGGAGTAGTTTCAGGATTATGTTTTCAACATCTTCACCAACATAACCTGCTTCTGTAAGGGTTGTCGCATCAGCTATTGAGAATGGCACATCGAGCATTTTTGCTAAGGTCTGGGCGAAGAGCGTCTTGCCAGTACCAGTAGGACCAATGAGCAGGATGTTGCTTTTTTGTAACTCAACACCTGATTCGACAGGACTATAAATCCGTTTATAGTGGTTATGGACAGCGACAGAGAGTATCTTTTTTGCCCGCTCCTGACCAATAACATAATCATTCAGGAATTGGTTAATTTCTTTTGGTGTCGGAAGCGTGGGAAGGGTGGGCCCTTCTACTTCTGCATGGAGCGCATCTGCAATGATTTCATTACAGAGCGAAACGCATTCATTGCAGATAAAAACAGAAGGGCCTGCAATAAGCTTCTTTACCTCATTATGTCCTTTGCCACAGAATGAGCATTTTGGTGCATTTTCATCTTTCTTGCCCATCTAATCTCCAGCTTCCCCTATTTCGCACTTTTCATGCTTGTTATTACTTCATCCACTATGCCGTACTCCTTTGCCTCAACTCCTGACATGAAAAAATCCCGGTCAGTATCTGTCTGTATCTTTTCGAGCGATTGCCCTGTGTGTTCTGCAAGGATTGTGTTCAGTGTATCCTTCATTTTCAGTATCTCCCGTGCATGAATCTCGATATCGGTAGCCTGTCCATGGAAACCACCCATGGGCTGGTGTAACATGATCCTCGAATGTGGAAGTGCAAACCTCTTACCTTTTGCACCCGCTGAAAGCAAGAGGGCACCCATACTGGCTGCCTGTCCAATGCAGTAGGTTGCAATGCGGGGCTTTACGTACTGCATCGTGTCGTATATTGCAAGACCAGATGATACGATACCACCTGGTGAATTAATATAGATGTGAATATCCTTGTCAGGGTCTTCTGTCTGGAGAAACAGGAGCTGTGCGATAACCGTGTTTGCGATATGGTCGTCTATACCCGTACCAATAAAGATAATCCTGTCCTTAAGGAGCCTTGAATAAATGTCATATGCCCGCTCTGAACGTCCTGTCTGTTCAATAACAATCGGGATAATACTCATACTATTCTCCTTTCTCCAGCACAGCTTTCGACAGAAGCATATCCAGCACCTTGTCCTCAAAGATAGATTGTCGCAAACCTTCCAGAGAGCCATCTCTCATTTTATAGAAATTTCTGATAACATCTGGCTTTGAAGAAAGCCTTTGGGCAAGGGTGAGAATTCGTTCATTTATTTCATCATCGGTTACCACGATTCCCTCTTTCTTACCAATTGCACCGACGATGATAGACGCCTTGACATTCTTCAATGCCTTTTCTTTCAATTCAGCCTGTAATGCTTCGTCATCCTTCAGTGTCTGGAGTGCCTCAATCGCTTCGGGTGTTATCTGCATGGTATTAACTCCATCCTTTATCTTTGAACGTTTGTCCGACATCTGAGCTTCCATTATCAGGGTATCAAGCTCATTCGTGAAAAGGGTTTCGGGCACTTCAAAATGATAAGACTCAATCATCGTATTCAGGATATCTGCCTTCTGGAGCTTTTCCGCCTGTTCTTTCTTCAGTCGGTAGATATTTTCTTTTACCCTTTCTTGTAACTTTGAAAGGTTTTCAAAACCGAGATCCTTTGCGAATTCATCATCAATTGACGGAAGGATCTTTTTCTTAATCTCCTTGATGATAACCTTGATATTGGCAGTCTTACCTGCGAGTTCTTTTGAACTTAAAGTCTTGTCAAATGTAGTAGTAAATTCTGATATGTCGCCTTTTTTCTTTCCTATCATCTTTTCCAAGATGTCCGGTGGAAACATTTCGTTCCCCATCTGTGACACCTGTTCC
>VGWY01000288.1 GCA_016873575.1 Nitrospira sp.
GACCCTTAAAGAGGAAAAGGCCGTTATGGAGAGAAGGATCACGGAACTTGAAGGACTTCTCAACGAAAAAAGCCAGGAGATTGAACATCTCAGGTCAGAAAAGAACACAGTAAAAACCCAGATTGAGGGTCTCCTCAAAGAGATCGAAACACTTGAATTAGAGTAATAAGAATATGGGGAGTGTTGAGGTCTATATCCTTGGCCAGAAATATACAATTAAAGGAGATGCTCCTGAGGAGCATATCAGGAAGCTTGCATCCTACGTTGATGAAAAGCTGAAGGAGGTTTATAACTCCTCATCCAACATAGCGCCTGTGAAGGCATCCATTCTCGCTGCACTGAATATCGCAGATGAACTCTTCAAATTGAAGAACGAACAAGAAGGCCTAACTAAATCTATCGAGGAAAAGGCTGATAAACTGGTAGCTTTGTTTGATTGAGTTTATCCCTCTCTTGCAATTCATAAGGTTTAACTTTCAATAAACCTCTCTCGCCTAATTATTTCTTTTGTATTGTGTCAGGGCTTTACACAACCGTTATGCTATAATTTCAATTTATAGATGGTCTTTTCAATATTACAATTGAGGGAGAAGAGAGAGATGGTACCAATGGTTGACTTAAAGAAGCAGTTTCATGAGATTAGAGATGACATATTGAAAGTTCTGACAGAAGTACTTGAAAGTACCCAGTATATACTTGGCCCGAAGGTCTCTGAATTAGAAAGGAGAATAGCAGAGTACCATGCAGTATCACAGGCCGTAGGGGTTGCATCTGGCACCGATGCCCTTCATCTTTCTTTGAATGCACTTGGCATAGGAAAAGGGGATGAGGTTATTACAACCCCCTTCACTTTTTTTGCTACTGCTGAGGCAATTCTCTATACTGGTGCTACTCCTGTCTTTGTTGATATCGAACCTGATACATTCAACATAGACGTACGTCAGATAGAGTCAAAAATAACGAAGGGAACAAAGGCGATTCTCCCTGTCCATTTGTTCGGCCTTACCACTGATATGGAAGAGATCTTAAAAATAGCAAAAAAGCACAATCTGAAGGTGATCGAGGATTGTGCCCAATCCTTTGGTGCCGGGTTGAATGGTAAAAAGGCTGGAAGCTTTGGAGATGCAGGATGCTTCAGTTTTTATCCGAGCAAAAACCTCGGAGGATATGGAGATGGAGGGATCATAGCCCTTCATGATACAGCAGTCGCTGATGAAATAAGAAAATTGAGAAACCACGGTTCTAAAGGTTCATATATCCATGAGAGGATTGGATTTAACAGCAGGTTGGATGAAATACAAGCAGGCATCCTCCTCATAAAGTTGAATCATATCGATGAATACAACAGGAAGAGACGGCAACATGCAGCCATCTATAACGAACTCCTTTCGGATACGGTAAGGTGCCCTGTTGAAAAGAAAGGCACCTATCATGTCTTTCAGCAATATACAATCAGAAGCCCGAAACGAGATGAGATACAGAAACGGCTGAAGGAAAATGGGATTTCATCTGTAATCTATTATCCAGTGCCACTACACTTGCAGGGGGCGTTAAAATTTTTGAATTATAAAGAGGGGGATTTCCCTGTTGCTGAGAAGGCAGCCCGAGAGGTCCTTTCACTGCCTATCTATCCCGAACTCGAGGAATCAGTGATAATAAAGATAGCAGAGATAATTAAAGATGTTGTTTAATTCAATCTCTATGTCATGTAAGGATTGGAGGATGGGTTACCCATCGGGCTTTTATCAAGCAGTAAGGTTAGGATAAAGAATAGGGTAGTTGTGGGTAAAAAATGATAAAATATAGACAGGGGGTGAGAAAAATTAAGACAGTTAAGGTTTCCCTTCCAGAGAAACTAGGACTAGAAGTTGAAAATTATGTAAAAAGCGGATGGTTTACCGATGAGGCAGAAGTGTTAAGAGTAGCTTTACAAGAATTCATACGCCATAACAGGCTTAAGTTGATAGAGCAATTTATGAAGGAAGATATTGAATGGGCATTGAAGGTGAAAACGGGCACTAAATGAAGCTGATTGTCTGTGATGCCGGTCCGATTCTGCATCTACAAGAGGCAAAACTCTTAGAACTGCTCCAAAAAGCTGGTAAAGTCTATATTCCCCAAATGGTAGATATTGAACTGAGTGAGCTATACCCCCTCTGGGAAAAACATAGGCCAGAATGGATACTTATTGAACGCTTATTACCACATGAAACCGTACAGGCAGAATCTTTATTCCTTTCAGGGCTGTTGGATTTTGGTGAGGCAGAGGCGATTATCCTATCAAAGAGACTTAACCCCGAATGGTTTCTGACTGATGATACTGAAGCAAGAATATTGGCCAATTCCTCGGGGTTAGAAGTGCTCTGAAATTGTTATGGGATATCATTGAGCAAAAAGACATAAAGAATCATGTGGAATTCTTATAAATCTTCTACGTGGAGCTTATACCTTCGAAAATGTTCTATTCAAAAGCCGAAGGGTTTTCTTGATAAGTTGAAGGTCAGACCCATCTTCAACACTTGCAAAAAAATAATCAAGTAATAACAATGAGTTACAGCGACATAAAAAGGGCGTGGCACTACAATATCCATTTTACTGGGCAGTGGTGTTTTACGATTAAACCTTCTTTTTC
>VGWY01000289.1 GCA_016873575.1 Nitrospira sp.
TTTTTCGTGAGCCCCTTCTCTCTTATAATCAGATACCATCTTCAGAAAACTATTGTTTAGACCAAAGCGTAATATATCACCTGAAAAAAGCAATAACGTGTTCAGGACGGTAAAGATACCAAATTGTTCAGGCCCTAATTTCCGTGCTAATATCACGCCGAAAAGAAAATCAAAGCCCCTACCAATAATCTTGCCTGCAATAATTATTCCTAAATCGCTTAGAAAATTATGGTATTGCTTTACTGTAAAGAATAGCTTATTTATTATTTTTGTATTATTGAATCTGATAAGTTTCTGCACTTTCTCGCATGTTTAGGACGAGTAAATTTTAAAGAGTAATTTTGAGCTTTGGCCATCAATAGTTCGAAGCCCACCAAAATAGCAAAATTCCATGAAACTGAATGATTGTTCACGTAACTTATCAATAGCTTGTTCTACTAAATAGGCAACTTTATCACTGGTCATACTCGAATCATGAGGCATAATATATATAGCATAAATGAATGATTCCATCCATTCTCCCCTGGGATTTACAATGTGCAGTTCTAAGGTATCTTTATTATGAACAAATTTCCCTGAATCTATTCCACGAATCACATAGCAGTGGTTTTTCCCGGTTTTTAGTGTTACCAATTTCCCTATTTTTACCTTTTCCCCATTTACATCTATTAGATAGACTTCTTGTTCTGCATGTTTTTTATCCAACTTATACGCGTAGCCGTAAATCCATAGATCAAAAAGCATGCTATGGCTCAATCCCTTTTTACCTGTGGTATATTTTTTTTCTTTAACCCATTTCTCTTTGTCAAATCTTATCCTATCACCATAACAAGCAATATTCTTTATGGCATAAGCTGGATTAAGAAAATCTTTTATATAACTGGTAATTGGTGTATGAAAACAATTGCTTGATTTGTTCTCTTCAAGATACGAAAATATTTTATCAGCAATGTTTTTTGACTCTTGTAATTCGCTCGAAATATTTTTGTAGTAAGAACTCCATCCAGATTCTGGCACTTTCTGTTCCAGACTATGCACATAATCAATTACCAATTTCACATATCCAAAAGAAACTCTGGCAATGTTAATTCTTGCTGAGATGACACTATTCCCTTTCGCTACATCTAAAGCTTGGTTCAAATATCGTTCGCAATCGGCCAATACTTTACTGGTAAAAATTAGAGTAATTTCGTTATATTCTGCGGGGAGATGCAAATTGCTCTCTATGACAGCTTTTTCTAACGTTTCGTAGTATGCCTTCATTGATGCCCAAGCAGGGCCATAAAATGTACGGTAAAAATCATCAAGGATTTTATCTACATCCGCATTAACATTCCACAAAAGTTTTGCTGCCACATAATAGTTGAGCAGTAGTGTACCAACATTCTTTTCAGAATATTGCGTGACAAGACCAAACCCTCCTTTCTTGTAAAAATAGGGGATATCCTTTCGAATTGAATGTACGATAGGATAGGGTAGTTCAAGGGCAGCCAGTTTCCAATAATATTCATATATGCTGAATAACGGGTATATTGTTTTCCACCCGTCTATATCCTGACTATAAGACGCATTACAGGAACCGGCTTCTATTGGTCTATCATGACAATCATAATGACTATATTCCACGATAGTGTTTTCTGGCGCTTTTATATTCAGGTTTTTAGGCGGGTTTCTGTAAGCTTGATATGCTCCAACCTGTACATATTTATCAGGATGTTTACTTAAAATGCTTTTAGCAACCTCAATATAAAACAGAGTCATTCGACGTGATAGTACTCCATATTTCTCCTTCCCCAATAAATCCCAGTGTTTATTAATATCTTCTACTGTCATTTCTTCATTCGGATCATCGAATGCCTTGGATTCTTTACTTTCACTAAAATTTGTACCATCATTAGGGTAAATGGTCATTACATCTATTTCAGGGTTTTCTTTTAATACGGTTGATGCATTTTCGGAAATGAGTTTGATTGCATCTGGATTTGCGGTTTCCAATTGATTAAAAAAACAGGGGTCTCCATCATACCTTTTGCGCTTTCCATCGATCAACGCAAAATACTCAGGATGTGTATCAAAATATTTATCTACAGGTACCAGTTTGCAAAATGTATGGGCTGCCCCGTAGACATGAAGACCTAACTTGTTATCTACTCCAACATTCATTCGGTTACGGAGTGACCATCCTCCATAGCCGACCCAGCGCATGGGGAAAGACGGTTCTTGTATATATTCACCTTCCTTAAGTGTTACATTTTTCGCATGCGGTACAAATTCTCCGAGTTCGCCTGATATGTACCAACGCACTCCGAGGTGATCTTCTAACAGACCGATTACAGCGAATCTTGTTGCCAGGGGATTTTTACCGATAATATATGCGGCTTCTGAAGTTATTTTGATAATGAAACCGTCATCTTTTAGTTGTTTTACACGGTTTGCAAGGCCTGAATTCATTGCCGCATTTGTGTGACCAATATAGATTGGAATCTTACCGTGTGTTATCCCTTCATGGAGAGTTTCGGGTCTTGCACCTGAAATTTTATATAGATATACCTGTAAATCCTCCGTTGCTGATTTCTCCTGGACAGATGCATTCTGTGG
>VGWY01000290.1 GCA_016873575.1 Nitrospira sp.
TATACTGTTGACCGTTTTCACCGAAGGTGACTGTTATAGAATCGCAATTGTCATCAGAGCAGGTTGTTTCTACTGCACCATTTAATTCCAGGTAATCGTCTATGCCATCCTCATCAATATCTATGGTTAATCTGCAATTCTGGAATGTTGTCTTACCGGTCATGTCGTTATTGTCACCAAGATCATCAAAAGTCATCGTGCCTCCCTGATTATCACAGGGTGGTGTTTCTGCAGCACTGAATAGTTTAGCCCTGTTGAACATCGGCCTTATTTTGATTATATATTTCCTCAGATCATATGCATGCTTAAGACTTTCTTTCACATTACCAGTACCTACCAGATTTGTAAGCCCAAAACTCCCAATCACATCATCGGCAATATTTCTCGTTGTGATTGATGTTTGTGCGCCTTGCTGGGTATTGTTAATTTGAGTGTTACCTCCCCCGGTTCCACTATTGTTGGTAGTATTAGTTTTACTCCCGCCACCGCTACAGGCAGTGAACACAACCATGAAAGAGAGCAAACAAATAAGCGAACTCAATACCTTTTTCATGGGTACCCTTTCCCCCTTTAGCAAATAATCTCAAATCCTGTCTTTCATGTCAAGTCAAAAATTACTTTTTAGCTTTTCTCAACATGAAAATTAATATTGTACAAGCGAGAGGAAATATAAGGACCACGAGAGACGCTCCCGGATACTTCACTCCATACACAATCGGCGTAAGCAACAACCTCGTGAATATCCTTAATGTTTCGTGTTGTCTAATAAAGTCTGCGATTGGTGGTGAATATTTATAGTATAACCTCACAAATACCTTTCCCATGATATTTGGAATTTGAATTCTCGAATCTCCAATCTCCAGTCTCAAATCTCTAAGTAGCCATTCATCTCTGAATTTTCTTAAAACCTGCACTTCAGGAGAGAGATAGCTACCATAAGCCGCTGTTGCAATAAAACAACCTCCCCAGTTTTTGTTCTTTATGAGCATGGTATCAGTTGGTAAAGTTGTTGAATTTGCTTCATTTGAATAGACGGAATCACCTGTACTACTGTATGCCCTGACACGGTAGAAATACGTTACACCTGCTGCAAGACCTGTATTGGAATATGCAGTCACATTTGCCCCTGCACTTGCAATCTGGCTATATGTCCCACTGAAACCTGTCTTCCTCTCTATGATGAAACCTTCTTCAATTGAGGAGTTATCAGTCCATTTTAAGTGTATTTGAGAGTTTGAGATAGTTGTTGCTGCAAGATTTGACGGAGCATAAAGGAGAATAGTGACGTGTGCCTCATTTGAGTACGCAGATTCACCGTGAGAATTATATGCCTTGATTCGATAGGAATATGCACTTCCTTCCGTGATGTCAACAGATGTATCACTATAGGATGTAGTATTCACAGGTACTGCAGCGAATAGACCATAGCTTCCTTGCGTGCCAGTCTTTTTTTCGATAAAAAAGCCATCTTCCAATGATGAGTTATCATTCCAGGTAAGATTTATCTGCTTATTTGAGAAAGTAGAGGCAAGCAGGCCTGTTGGTCTTACAGGCCAACCCGGCGATGAAAGGGCATTCAAAGCGTTTATCCTTCCACCAGAGAGAATTTTCTCTGTGAGATCAGGTTTATTGTCAACAGAATTCAGGATGGTCTCTTTTACTTGTGCAGATGAAAAAGAAGGCTGATAAGACATGATAAGGGCAGATAACCCACTCACAAAAGGGGTTGCCATTGATGTCCCGCTTATATAACCATAACTTCCGATAACAGTGCGTACAGTGCTATATATATCCTCTCCGGGAGCTACTACATGGACAGAGTTCAGCCCATAGTTTGACCATGAGGCAAGGGCATCATTCTGATCAATTGCTGCGACAGAGATGATGTTATTGAGCGGATGGCTTGCAGGATAGAATGGATATTCGTCATTATTACATCCATAATTGCCTGCCGCTGCTACAAGAAGGACACCTGCATCACCTGCTGCCTTAATTGCATCCTTTTCTGCCCGGGATGGTGATGTCCTTGTACAGCTTTGCGGATATGTATAGCTTGCATTAATGACCTTTGCACCCATTATTACAGCATAATCAATAGCCTCTATAACGTCATCAATCGAACCTGATCCATTTGAATCCAGAAATTTGAGGGGCATTATTTTCACATTCCAGTTGACTCCGCTCACACCTATATTGTTATTGCCCACAGCACCGATTATCCCTGCCACATGAGTGCCGTGACCATCCACATCATCATCCATGGGGTCATTTTCAGAAGGGCTATTTGGATAAGGATAAGCAAAATTCCAGCCTTTACAGTCGTCTATATATCCATTGCCATCATTATCAATACCATCGTTGCAACTCGTTTCACCTGAATTGACCCATATATTTGCTGAAAGGTCAGGATGATTGTAATCCACCCCTGTGTCTATGACCGCAACAATAATATTCCCATTTCCTGAATGGATATCCCATGCTTCAGGGGCATCTATGTTATTTAATCCCCATTGAAGATGGAAGTAAGGATCGTTCGGGATATTTGCCTTTCTTACAATATAGTTTGGTTCTGCAAACTCTACTTCTGATTTGAATTG
>VGWY01000291.1 GCA_016873575.1 Nitrospira sp.
AGATAGCAGCTATTTTCAATTCGGGGGACACCATACTTATTTTCTCCTCCTCTTTTAACATAAAACTGAATATGACACCCCAGAATTCAAAAACTGCCTCTGAATTCAGTAAGGCGTTCCCCGAATACCCAAGAAAACGTGATAGGATTAACCCGCGACTGGTCGATGCTTTTGTTAACCCTCTTCATATGTCTTTTCCCTTAGAATTTGGTTCTCAGCTTTTGCCGTAGCGATTTCATCGAGACTGATAGTTTTCAAATACTGATTATTTCTTGCCTGAACATGAGCGTTAAACCATGAGATCGCTAAATCATCAGCCTCTTTTTCTTGAGCCTCATTTTCTTCTTTTGTTTAAGAGAAAAATATAATCAATTTTTTGTTATTATAGAATCTAATGGACATCCATCAGTTAAAGATATTTGTATCGGTATTCAAGAACAGGAGCTTCTCAAAGGCATCAGAGGAGCTTTATCTGACACAGCCTACCATAAGTGACCATATCAAGACTCTTGAGGAAGAATTTAATTGTAAATTATTTGACAGGCTGGGAAGGACAATAATCCCTACAAAAGAGGCTGAGGTCTTATATAGTCACGCAATAGAAATAATCGAAAAAGCAAATACTATTAAAGATGTCATCGGACAATTTAAAAAAGACCTTGCAGGTGAGTTAATCATCGGTGCAAGCACTATACCCGGCACATATTTGATACCTCATATAATGGCTGATTTTCAGAAAAAGCATCCTTCTGTTTCGTTCCAGATACTCGAATCTGATTCAAAGGGTATTGTGGACAGGGTATTAAAACACGAATTGCTCATGGGAATTGTAGGAGCAAAACTCAATGATACTCAGATACATTACATGCCTTTTATGGATGACGAACTCATTGCTGTCTCGTCACCATCTCTCATAAAAAAAGAAAGGCTTACATTAAAAGAGTTAATCAAATTTCCCATGGTCCTGCGGGAGCAAGGTTCGGGGACACGTAAGGAGACGGAAAAGATCCTCGAAAACAAGGGCGTCTCTCTTGAAGACATTCAGATTGGAGGTATCTTTGGTTCAACAGACGCAGTGAAACAGGCTGTCAAGGCAGGGCTGGGGATTTCAATACTATCAAGACTGTCTGTAATTGATGAATTAAAATACCATATCCTCAAAGAAATTAAGCTTACAGATATAGAAATGAAGCGGAAATTTTACATCGCCACACACAAAAAGAGGACTCTTCCAATCATATATAAAATCTTTTTAGAACATCTGAAGACTGAATCAAAAAACATCTGAATTATTCGATACGATTATTAAACAAAAAGTCTTTGTATAAAAACCTATAAGTTCAGTTTTTCCCATAGATATTAACTATTTGACGCATAGCTTTTGTATCTCTTAGGATATAACAACTGAAATAGGATTCGAGGGAGTTTTAGTTTGTCATTTAAAAAATTTTTAGATTATTTCAAAAAAATACTTCTTTCGGCATGGTCAGCTCGTATTATACGTATAAGTCTGGGGCTTATTTTTATATATGCAGGTATCAGCAAGCTTTTTTCCCTGAAGGCTTTTGCCCATACTATTTCAGAATATAATCTGGTGCCTGAAGGCTTACTTGCCCCTGTAGCTATCGGCTTACCAATCCTTGAGTTTTTAGCTGGACTGGGGTTAATCCTTGCTATCCGGGGTAGTTTAAGCGCAATCTTTGGCTTATTGATTATGTTTGTCTTTGTTCTATGGTATGGTATTTTGAAAAATCTTGATATCGATTGCGGATGTTTCACTCCTGAAGAACTAAAAAGCCATGTAAGTCTCTGGCATGCCTTTTATCGAGATCTGCTGATGATGGCCGCAGTATTTTATTTGTATTTCTCGCAATGGGTGCAGTCTCATAGAAAAATACATAATGGCCTTTTGGCTAAAATAAAACTAAATAAACGGAGGATGTATGAAGATGCTTAAAAAACGGGTATTTTTGATGTGGTTAGTCTGTGCAGTATTAATTTTTGGCTTATCAGGTAGCAGTCTGGCTGCCTTGGGGGGTAAAGAACTCGACACAGAAAAGATTGCTGTGAATTTTGCACGGGAAGTTGCAAGGGGTAGTTATAATATTGTCTCTACCGAGGAACTGAAAAGCTGGATTGATCAAAAGAAAGATATGCTGATAGTTGACACCATGCCCTATGAAGACAGCTATAAAAAACAGCATGTGCCCGGAGCAGTTCAATTTGAGTTTCCCATTCCAGAAGTTACAAGCCTCGATGATAAGACCAAAGCTGCCTATGAGAAACTCCTTGGACCGAATAAGGATAGACTCATTGTAATTTACTGTGGTTTTACCAAATGCACTCGTAGCCACAATGGGGCTATGTGGGCGGTCAAGCTTGGTTATAAGAATGTCTATCGCTATCCCGGTGGAATAAAGGGATGGATGGAAGCTGATTACCCGGTAGATAAAGTCAAATAGATTATCCCCTCTTTTCAAGGTGAGGGTGTATTCATCTTTTCACCCTCACCTAAATTCTTTTACACGCTTTAAGATTCCTGTCAGTAAATTTACGAAATATGTATTTTAAAATATCAAACTCTCAGGGTGGCA
>VGWY01000292.1 GCA_016873575.1 Nitrospira sp.
TCGGATTGCTCCTAACATCTTCCTCAAGCTACGTGGGTGAACTGCCGAATTCCCACGGTTGGACTTTAACCAACAAGTCATACGGCATACACGGCATACAATCAGGTCTACCACTGATAGACAGCTATAAGTTTTTAAAGTAATAATTAACCACTTTAATGTTGGTGCATAAGTGAGGAATGTGTAATGCATAAACGCATCCTTTTTGTTGATAACGAAAGAGTTTTTTTAGTGGTATTCAAAAATTTATTCAGCAGGGATAGGGTTACAGTAGATACTGCTGAGACTATGGAAGAGGCAATAGCAATGATCAATGACAATGACTACGATGTTATCATTGCAGACCTCAGGCTGACAAGAGCATACGGCGAAGAGGGGTTAGATATCCTGAGATATGTGAAAGAACACAAACCTCAAACGAAAGTGATCCTAATGGCGGGTTATAGGAATCCTGAGATCAAGGAAAAGGCAATTGGACTTGGATCAGACTATTACTTTGAAAAACCGGTTCACACTTTCATACTCAGAGATGCCCTGAAGAATTTAGGGATACCTTATTAGAGCTAACTGTCTTCAAACAATGAGAGTTATTTTGTAAACCAGTGGCAAAATAAAATATATAACGCAAATTTTGAGGTGGAAAAGCATGAACAATTTGAGCGATAGTTTATGCAATTGAAATAGAAAAGAACAACAAATATTCTGATAATTTGCCAGAGTAGAGAAGTTAATTGAGTCTAAAAATAGATAAATACACAAGGCACAAAAAGAAGTGAGGTATAAAAGATGGCAGTAGAAATCTTAGATACGCTTGGTCTTAAGTGTCCTCAACCAGTCCTCAAGATAGCAGTAAGGGCTGCAGACATGAAACCCGGTGACATTTTAGAGGTATTAGGTGATTGTCCAACATTTGAAAGGGATATTCGTGTATGGTCTGAACGGCTTGGGAAGGTATTACTTTCTATAAAGGACGAAGGAGCAGAAAAGAAAAGGATTCAGATACAGTTTTGATTTTAATCTAATGGGGATGAAAAACAGCCAATTTTTGTCACCCTGCCCTGAATCGAGTTCAGGGTATTTCAGGGTCTCATTTCAGCGGCTTTTAAAGATGCTGAAACAAGTTCAGCATGACAAATAAGGGAGACAAGATGAAAAAGAAGGTGAAATGCTGGGAAGTCTTTGAATGTAAGGAGAAGGAATGTCCAGCTTATGAGTTAAAGGAGTTGAAGTGCTGGCTCACCTCAGGAACCCATTGTCGAGACGAAATACAGGGGAAGTACCTTGAAAAGATGGCGATGTGTCTTGGATGCGAGGTTTTTAAAGCAAATATGGATGTCTCTTCAATGAAAGATACTGTCGAGGTAATAGATAAACAATTCAAGGAATTTACAGCGATGGTTGATGAGCGAGATAAGGAGTTGGAAGACATCAGCATGGAACTGTCACTTGGCCTATCCGAGACACTGGAGGCATTAAATAAGATTGCCTCAGGGGACCCTCGAGTAAAAATACCAGAAGTCTCTGAGAATGAGCTGATTGCCAAATTAAAACAAGTAGTTAATAAGACAGCAAGGGAAATCGGGACTATTGTTGATCAATCTCATGAATTTGCCATTGGTCTTGCCGAGCACTTTGATGTATTGCATAGGGTTTCAAAAGGTGAGATGGATACGCGAATCCCTGAAAGCTCGCAAGACGAGCTTTTGAAGGCTTTAGGCAGGATAACAAACCAGATGATAGAAAGTCGCAAACAGGCAGAGGATGCGCTGCGAGAAAAAGTAGAGCGAGAAGACCTCATCCTTTGCTCTCTGCCAATGGCATTTTACACCGCAAAGGCCTCTGGTGACTTTGGTTGGATATGGGTTAGCGAACAGATTGATCAATTCTCGGGTTTTCCAGCCAATAAATTCGTTGAAGATCCGAATTTCTGGGCATCGAGACTCCATCCCGACGATCGTGATCGGGTTTTGAAGGTATTTGAAACAATCCACAACAAAGGCACAATTGCCACCGAATATCGCTGGCAGTATGTCGACGGTTCATATCTTTGGTTCCGCGATCAAGCGGTTCTCATACGAGATAAGCAAGGCAATCCGAAGGAGATCATTGGAACCTGGAGGGATATCACCGAGCGCAAGCAGGCGGAGAAAGAATTACAGGAGGCCAATGAGAAACTCACCGTTTGGGTGAAGGAACTCGAACAGCGCAACCGAGAAATTTCTATGCTTGGAGAAATGGGCGGTCTGCTCCAGACCTGCCTGACCGCTGAGGAAGCCTATTCTATTATTGTCCAATTTGCTCAACAATTATTCCCTGCTGAGTCGGGTGCTCTGTGCGTGTTCAGTGCATCACGGAATATCGTGGAGGCTGTCGCTGTGTGGGGCGAGTCTCTACTTGGTGAACGTGCATTCGCACCGGAAGATTGCTGGGCTTTGCGCCGCGGGCATGTACATCTGGTTGAAGATCCCAAATCCGGGCTTCACTGCCGGCATCTAGGCCACCCTCCATCAGTTAGCTATATGTGCGTGCCCATGATGGCTCAGGGCGAGACGCTGGGTATGTTACATCTGCAGAG
>VGWY01000293.1 GCA_016873575.1 Nitrospira sp.
GAAAAAGAAGGTTTAATCGTAAAACACCACTGCCCAGTAAAATGGATATTGTAGTGCCACGCCCTTTTTATGTCGCTGTAACTCATTGTTATTACTTGATTATTTTTTTGCAAGTGTTGAAGATGGGTCAGGGCAAGGGAAGTAACATACTCTGATGGTGGAATGCCTGGCCTGATAGTACGTAGCCAGGAACTAAAATTGGCCCAGACGATATCGGGGAAACTGACCGAAAGATATTGAAGGAGCCCCTGAGCGATAAGACCGATCTGGATAAATCTGTGGTAAGCATCAAATTTTCTACGTACGGCCTTGCGGTATTGCTCAGACTTCCTGTGCAGGAACTGATCGCCTGAAGACCTGCGAAGGGGAGTCATGGTCTTCATCCAGAAGTGATACGCATACGAACCGATTGTTCGTATAGCCTGTTTGAAAGATACCTCAATCTTAAAACGCAGACCGTATAAGGCAATAATCTCTATTGGAGACAAAGAAAGGTCAGTGCACAGCAGTATGCACCGACCTCTCCTTGGATGGATGACAGCCACAAAGCGCACCAGAATGCCGATCCTTTTAAGGAGGAGGTCCATAGAACGATAGTGCAGCAAGACATCTTTTTCTCCGTAGACAGGACTTTTTGCCTCATGCATTGTTTCGGTGTTGTAAAAGAGGTTTCTGAGAGGAATCTTTTTCCCGTAGCGTTTTGGCCGCCCTTTTTTTCGTTTGCCTGAGGGAGTATCAGCCGGCAGATAGGCAACAGCATTCATTCTCACCTGGGAGGCAAGGTGGTTGCCCTGTACAAGAAGACAGGAGATAATCTTTCTGGCGGAATAATAGGCGTCGGCGATAAAGTAAAACTCCGGAAGACCGAGGGAATCCACCAGCAGAATCATCTTGTCCAGAAGAGTTGTTTTGTCCCTGTTGGAAAAGACAATCCCCTCATGGATACGACTTGCAATGGGAACGGCGAAAACGCTCTGGAGGGCGCCGACCAATACAGCAACCGCCTGACAGGAATGCCCCATAATATACTGTGGTTTGGTGTTGGATTCAGATTCCTGATGAAGGAGTTTTACTCCCGGCATCTTCCTGCCTGTCTTGGGAACCTTGATTCCGTCACCGACAATCAAAAGCCTGCCGTTGACCTTGACAATACCGGGAAAGACATGCAATACCGTGGTAATCCATGAACGGGAAAGCCTATGTATATTCAGGGACGTACTGTGGAAGAAATCCAGGATTCTGTCATAACAATACTCTTTGAGTCCAAATGCCCTGATAATGCTGGTAATGCCGAAAAGATCAGGTCTGATGCACATACCTGCAAGACAGACCGATAACCACATAAATGTTCTGAGCCGTGAACACGCCGACCTCAGTTGCCATACTGCTGAAAACCAGTGAAGCCACAGTTCCATAGAGACCTCCTGTGTATACGGAATAGAAACCCTTGATAGTATAGCATAATAATGCTATACTATACAACAAATAAGACTTCAGGAGGACTTTTTGATACAATTATCTGTAGGATATGTCCCTATGACTGACAAGAAACTGCTACAGATCGAAAAACAGATTGCTGATATCAAACAGCAGCTTATGGAAATCGGAGAAATGCGACCCGGTTCTCTTACAAAACAGTATAAAAACCCGAAAGAGAAAAAAGGTGGATTTTACCAGATTAGCTATACCCAAAAGAACAAAAGCAAAACGGAATATGTTAGACCCTATAATATCAAGGTCTTAAAACAACAAATCAGGTCTTATAAGAAATGGAAATTGCTTGTTGAACGGTGGGTAGAATTGTCAATTCTTTACTCCAAATTGAAAATGGACATTGCCAATCAAACCAAACTATAATGATGAGAACTCGGTACTCTCAAGATAATAAATGTTATATGTTAAAATATAAACGGAATCAAGGAGGTGGTAATAATGTTAGCAATACATAAAAAAATAGTACTTGATGAGCAACAGAAACCATTCGCCGTCCAAATACCTATTGATGAATTTGAGCGATTAGAGGAGGTTATAGAAAACTATGGGTTATCAAAATTGATTGACGAGGTTAGTGACAACGAAAGGCTTTCAATGGAAGACGCAAAAAAATATTATCAATCATTGAAGACTAATGTGGAAAGTTGAGTATACCAAACGTTTTCTCAAAGAACTGGCAGAGTTGCCGAAAGAAATCCAGAGCCAAGCAGAAAATATAGTTTTTAAAGAATTATTGACTGCTAATCCCTTTTCGCTGGGATATATTGAACGTATGAAAGGCTATCCAGATAAATACAAGATTCGGATTGGAGATTACAGAATCGGCATTACAATAGATAAGAAAAATAATTTGATAATTTGTCAACGCGTTGCTAATCGAAAAGATATATACAGAACATTTCCATGAATCTCACATAACAAATCACTCGTGCGGATGGCGTTCCGCCACCGCACAGTTCCGTCGTTCGGCAGAAGAAGGGAGTACAGAAATGAAGTGGATGACGATACTCGGTGTTATGGTGTGCGCGTTCGCAGCCGGTTGTGAGAGCGACAATAGGAATGGTGCAGGCA
>VGWY01000294.1 GCA_016873575.1 Nitrospira sp.
TTTTTTTACCGTCAAGCCACCAGGAGGAATATTTTACTTAATACTGCAAGGTCAAACCTTTATAGTCTCACTGGTAAAACCAGTGGCTTACCTATCATTGAGTTATCGTATCACCAATCTTCGTATCTGTAACACTCTTTATGCCTGCTATTATATAGCCTACTTCTCCCGATGATAATTTATGGGATGTCTCCATTTTAGGCGAAAAGATACCAACCTGCGATACTTCAAAGACATTTCCCGTTGCCATCAATTGAATCTTTTTACCAGCCGTGACCTTTCCGTCAAACACCCTCACAAGAACAATAACACCCTGATAATTATCGAACCATGAATCGAATATTAATGCCTTCAATGGTTTCCTGTCGTCTCCTGTTGGAGCAGGAATCTTTTTTGCGATAGCTTCAAGGATTTCCCTGGTACCTATCCCTTCTTTTGCACTCGCATATATGGCATCAGAGCAATCAATACCAATCACATCTTCTATCTGTTCTTTTGTTTTTTTCGGGTCGGCATTTGGCAGGTCTATCTTATTGATCACAGGGATTATTTCAAGGTTATGCTCTAACGCAAGATAGGCATTTGCAAGTGTCTGCGCCTCGACTCCCTGTGATGCATCAACGACAAGAAGTGCCCCCTCACAGGAAGCAAGGCTCCTTGAAACCTCATATGAAAAATCAACATGACCCGGGGTATCTATAAGGTTCAGGATATAATCATTTCCCTCTTCATCTTTATACTGAAGCCTTACAGCATGTGCCTTTATGGTGATGCCCCTCTCTTTTTCAAGGTCCATTGAATCAAGAACCTGTTCTGTCATTTCCCTTGCACTCAGGGCACCGGTATATTCAAGAAGTCTGTCAGCAAGTGTGGACTTTCCGTGGTCTATATGGGCTATGATTGAAAAATTGCGTATATTTTTTGTCATATTTACATGAATGCTGTCTGAAAGCTCCGACTTTCAGTCGGGATGAAAGCCAGCTACATGAAAATTTTTCCTTACATGGAAGCCCCGACTTTTAGTCGGGGAGCTTCACTTTAGGATCACAATTACAAACTAATATAAACGCATTAAATGAAGTGTCATTGCGAGGAGCAGAGCGACGAAGCAATCCCAAAGACGAGATTGCCACGCCCTTCGGGCTCGCAATGACAATGTAACAGTATTAAGTGCGTTGACTATAATAGTATATCTTAAAATCATCGTCTCTGCTGGAAGAAAATTGTCTCCCCTTCAGTCGCAGGTGGTAGCCACAACCTTTAGGTTGCGCCATCAACGCAGGCTAAAGCCTGCGGCTACCAAATTCCACCCTTCACTGAATGGTTACGGGATGAACTGGGGTTATGATTGTTTTATACGCCATTAACATGTTACAATGAACAAAAATTTCAGGGGTTAAAAATGCGTGAAGATGCTTTACCTATTGGCTTAACATTTGATGATGTGCTGCTTATTCCTGCTAAATCAGATGTTCTTCCCGGAGAAGTTGATTTAACAACGAAGCTTACACGTAATATAAAAATCAACATACCGATTGTAAGTGCAGCAATGGATACAGTTACAGAGGCAAATCTTGCAATAGCAATAGCTCGTGAAGGCGGTATCGGAATCATACACAGGGCAATGAGCCCGGAAAGACAGGCATCAGAGGTTGACAAAGTAAAAAAATCCGAGAGTGGTATGATCCTGGATCCTATAACCATTCCACCTAAAGCACTAATCGCAGAGGCACTGTCTTTGATGGAAAAATACAGGATATCGGGTATCCCTGTAACAGAGAAAGGTAAGCTCATAGGGATATTAACAAACAGGGACCTTCGTTTTGAAACACAGTTTTCGAAAAGTGTTTCACAGGTAATGACAAGAGAAAAACTTATCACAGCATCTGTTGGAACAACCCTTGAAAAGGCAAAGAAGATCCTTCACAAGTATAAAATAGAAAAACTACCCATTGTGGATAGTGAAAATAATCTGAAGGGGCTCATAACTATCAAAGATATCGAGAAGAGGAAAAAGTATCCAAATGCATGCAAGGACAGCGTTGGAAGGCTCTGCGTTGGAGCGGCAGTGGGCACGAGCGTAGATTCAATTCATAGGGCAGAACTTCTTGTAAAGGCTGGAGTTGATGTTATTGTGATAGATACCGCCCATGGGCATACAACACCTGTTCTTGTCACACTGAAGACCTTAAAAAAGAAATTTAATGTTGATATCATTGCAGGGAATATTGCTACACCTGAAGCTGTGGCTGATCTTATAAAGGCAGGAACAGATGGAATTAAGATCGGTATAGGTCCTGGTTCAATCTGTACTACAAGGATCGTAGCAGGTGCAGGGGTACCTCAGCTTACAGCTATAAAGAACTGCTATGCTGTTGCAAGGAAATATGGAATACCTCTGATTGCGGATGGAGGAATAAAATATTCAGGAGATGTTGTCAAGGCACTTGCAGCAGGTGCTCACGCCGTAATGATAGGAAGTCTTTTCGCAGGAACAGATGAATCTCCGGGTGAGACTGTTCTTTTCCAGGGCCGCAGTTATAAG
>VGWY01000295.1 GCA_016873575.1 Nitrospira sp.
ATATATGATTATCTACGGAAAAACGGAATTAAATGTTTTATGGACAAGAGAGACCTGATTCCAGGTATTCCTTATCCACGCCAACTAACTGCTGCAATTAAGGAAAGCGAAAAAGTGTTGCTTGTGTTTTCATTAAATGCTGATAGCTCGGAACCAGTACAAGCGGAAGTCGGGTTAGCAAAAAATAGTGGTAAGCGTATAATTCCGGTTCGGATAGAGGATGCAGTTCCTAGTGAGCTGGCAATCTTTCTGACAATAACTCAGTGGTTGGATGCTTTTCCACCACCACTTCAGAAATATCTTCCCAAGATTTTGGAAGCAGTGGAGCCTGATGGTCCACCTACACCTCCACTATCGCCTCCGCCACCACCTATAGTTCCACCATGGCCATGCCTTGTGAAAGACCACGAATGGCATCCAATAAAATATGAGCACCTATCGGATTGGGTAAAAAAGAATATGAACATTCTTCAAACTGGAAAGACTCTTTTCGGGAAGCATTTTACGTATAGGCGCAATAAGTATACAGGGGAATATGAAATTAGCCTAAAGAAGCAACACGATACTTATACATATGACCCATTATTTAAAAAACAAAAATACAAACGTTGATAGAATGGGAAATGTTAGTCTTTAAGCCACACTAGGGCAGATTCTATTTTTACAGATTTGATCGACAATACAAACCTGATCCAAGACCTAATATCGAAGGGTGCAATACGCATCCGTAATAGTCCTATATTTAGTAAAACTCCAAAGCATCTGCCGTCAGATTTCGATTTTAGTAAAGTCGAAGGTATGCTTCTTGGTGTTGCTATCGGCGATGCGCTTGGTGCAACGACTGAGGGCAAACTGCCGGCAGATAGACACCTGCTTTTTGGCGAGATAAGGAACTACGTCCCGGGGCGACGTTCAAATAATCTTACTATCGGAGTACCGACTGATGATACTCAGCTGACGTTCTGGACATTGCAGCAACTTATTCAGGATGGAGGACTTGTCCCCGATAACCTGGCAAAACGGTTCTGTAAACACCGTATCAGGGGCATCGGTAACACGACAAAGGAGTACATTAGAAACTATAAAGATAGACATGTTCCTTGGTATGCTGCTGGTTTGGATTCACTCGGCAATGGAGCCTTCATGCGAATCGCTCCAATTTTAGTGCCGTATCTGGAAATATCTAATCCATCTATGTACGCTGATGCGGCTTTGGATACAATGATAACCCATAATGCCTTTGGTAACACTGCAACCTGCGTTGCTTTCGTTAATATGCTTTGGGAACTTCTGGCTATGTCATCGCCTCCTGAACCATACTGGTGGCTCGATGTGTATTGTTCTGTAGCACAAGGATTGGAGGGCAATTCACAATACCGCCCGCGTATATCCAATCTTGCTCACTATCAGGGTCCATTGTGGCAATTCACAGAAAAGGTGGTACGAGAAGCGTTACGTAGGAGAATGACTGTATTGGAGGCATGTAGTTGGTGGGGCTCAGGTGCCAGTTTGTTTGAGACAGTTCCATCAGTTCTATATATTCTTGCTACTAACGCAGCAAACGCTGAGGAAGCAATTATACGAGCGGTCAATGATACTAAAGACAATGACACGATAGCAGCTATTGTCGGAGCAGCAGTCGGTGCGCTGCATGGTCTCAAAGGCATCCCTCAACATTGGGTTGAAGGTTTGACTGGGAGAACAAGAAGCAGTGATGATGGTGAGGTATTTAGGCTGATATTCAAAGCGAAAAAAGCCTTTTGGAGCAGATAGCTAATGAAGCGTGTGCCCAAGCCAAGAAAGAGACTGACAGGGTTTTTAATTGAGTTTCGGCTGCATGGTTATGCGAAGGAATATTCAAAAGATTTAATACTGGACGTAGCTAGGAAGTTTAGAGTTAGAGGGGTGACAAAGAATCGTGCAGTTCCGCACATAACACTTTACGGCCCTTCTGAAACAGATGATATCAGAAGAGTAATTTCTCAGGTAGTAGCAGTCGGACAAAGGTATACATTGGTACCTTTCAATATCAAGGGATTTGATTATTTCGACAAAGAAGGCAAGGTTATTTACCTTGATATAGCGCCTTCACCGGAACTTGAGCAGTTGCGGTGGGAACTGGCTCAAAGTCTGAGCAAAATATCCACCTCAAAGAGCATGGATACAAAACGTAGATATGCGTTTCATTCTACAGTCGCATTCAAAGATATAGACAAGAAATTTGACAAAATATGGAGCTATGTTAAAGCAAGAGAAGAGCCAAACATAAACCAGTATCTACTCCGCATTACTGTCTTACTGAGAAGCCGCACGATTCTGTGCGAATATGATCTAGTTCTAAAAAGATTACTGAATCGAAGAGAAGCGCTAAGCAAATATTTGTGGCAAGAGACTGTTGGTAAGCTTAAAGGATTACAAGGATTGCCACAAGAACAGTAGCAGCTTATTTCTATTAGGCCCGTCAAGTATTTCAATGGTCCTGACGTTTGAATCTGGCCAGAAAGATGGACAACCGCTCACGCTCTCCGTAAGTGCTTTGATTAC
>VGWY01000296.1 GCA_016873575.1 Nitrospira sp.
TGTGTGATTGAAAAGGCAAAAAGAGGCATGTAGTGCAAATACAAAAAGACAAATGTTTTAATATCAAGGCTTTTCGTTTAGAGGTTGTTGAACTTAAGTAGTTAGAAAACCACTTCGGTGAAAATATCAAGCAAGTGTGATAAAATTTCCGGAGATGTACAGAAACTATACAATTACTGGTTATGACCACTGAAGATTCAATGATATTTTCGTAGATACACATTAATAGGGCAATAAAAATGCCAGAAGAGAGAATTGGATACAGACGACTTTACGATTCAATAGGATGTTCATTGGCTGACCGAGAAGAACTCTATATTGTTGTTCCAATGGGCGATCTTAATGTCGAAGTTTATTTAGGTTCTAAACCAAAATTCGGAATTGCAGTGAGTCAAAGCGATAAGTATATCGTACCCGGTGAAAAATCGTTATTAATGACGACTGAATTCAAAAAAGATGCAACAGAATCGAGCCATCCCAGAAAGTTCTTCACAGAAATTGTCTGCACCAAATTAGTAGATGTACCTCAAGAACTTTCAAACGCATTCCACGCAAAAGATCAAAGTGCAAATAATAAGCTGCTCAGTATAGCCGAGCAGAATGCTAAACATTTAAAGACCACAACTGACCTAATTGCCGGAACAATAGGCTTACGATTTCATCGACAGTTCGTGATAGAAGTCCTTAATGAAAACTTCATCGCAAAAATGGATAAAGATGATTATACTTTCAATTTTGCAGGTCCTGGATTGGAGCTTCTCGAAAATATTACGCTCAATCCTAACGGTACACAAATTCTAGATAAATTTTTACAAGCTATTGGTCAAGCAACGCCAAAGGCTCATGAGTTTGGGGCATCCACTCTATTATGGCTTCTCCATGCATGGAATGAAAGGGATACTATATCTAAGTTCATGGCTTTATTTATCCCAATAGAAATCATATTAGCAGGGTATGGAGGCAACCAAGAACAAGAGAAAAAGAAGCAAGAGAAGGCAACCCAAATTCGTAATCTTCTGACTAAGCACGGGGGAGCAGACCCTAAACATCTTCTCAGCTTTTTTAATCAAATATTAGGGCAGCAACGTCCAAGCCTTGCGTCACGTTTTTATGAAATGGCTAAAGAATCTCAGATAGAGGGCTGGGAGGCTGATGTGGTCGCATTTAAGCGCTTCAACTCAATCCGAAATAAGCTGCTACATCAAGGCAAGAGAAAAGTACAATTAACGATCTCTGTAGGTGAACAAGAAACTCGTCAGTTGGAAGACATCGCTGAGCGCTATGTCAGTTGGACACTGTTTAGGGATGGCGTAGTTTATCAAAGTCGATGGCGCCCTCAAAGGAGCAAAGGTCAAAAAGAATAGAAAAGAAGGTCTAACACTTATAATGCCCTGCTCTGTCAAGAGGAAAAAGCGATCCTGAACGGAAATAAAAAATAAATTCTATTTCCTTATTAACAAAAAATAGGGGTCAGGTCTTGCAATCATACATCTGACATCTTCTGCTTCACTACATGGAGAGTGCAACTATCCTGTGAAACGTCATAACAATATGAAATTAAGAAATATTATATTGCAAGACCTGACCCTGTTCTTTTAGCCCCACAGGAAACAAAATATGGGGCAAAGAAAGAGCGGAAGCAATATTTAGAGAAAGTAATAACTGCAAAGACCCCATGTTCAGATAAATCGAATAATATCATATAGATAACCAATCTCATGGATGCGGTGAGACCGAGCTGCAGTTTTAGACTATAGGCTGGTAATTTATAAAGTGCTATGATAATCTTAAGATTATAGACGGAGGTATAAAAAATGTCATTAACAGAAAAAATCCTGGAACATCTTCAAGAATTGCCTGTACCGTTTCAGGCTGAAGTATTAGATTTCGTAGAATACCTCGAATCAAAAATAAAAAAGGGAGGAGAAATAAAAGCAGAGGATACAGACTGGTCAGAATTGTCTTTGTCTTTTGCAATGCATGGCATGGAAAACGAATACTCTCCCTATTCAATTAACGATCTCAAGGAACATTTTACGTGATTCAGGAAGGACAAATAGTCCTTTTCAGATTTCCGCACACCGATCAAATTCCAGGCAAACTTCGTCCCGCCCTTGTGTTGCGCAAATTACCAGGGACATATGATGACTGGTTAATCTGTATGATATCGTCACAGTTGGAACAGCAAATTCAGAATTTTGATATTATCGTAAACGCTAAAGATGTAGATTTTGAACAATCAGGGCTGAAGACTTCCAGCGTTATTAGAATCAGCCGACTCGCAGTAGTAAATAGAAACATACTTCTTGGGTCTATCGGAGCTATAGGCAGCGAACGTCTGAATACCATCAAAAGCAGACTATCTGATTGGGTAAGGGGCACATAACACTTATAAGGCCCCGTTCTGTCAAGAGAAAAAACGACCCTGATCGGAAATAAAAAATAAATTCCATATTCCTTATTTTTTTAAAGATTGTCCAATAGCTCTGACTTGGTTTCCACCACGGCGTCAAATTCTGCGCCAAACACTTATCGAT
>VGWY01000297.1 GCA_016873575.1 Nitrospira sp.
TTGGACAGGTCAGACCCGGAAATCCCTTACGGGCAAGTATTGTCCAGGGGAATATCGAACAGGATAAAAAGTGGGAACCTTCATATCAGAACGCTGTGATTGAGACGTATAAAAATCTATCCTTAGAGGCTGCTTCTTCCTCACCTTCGCTTATCGTATGGCCGGAAACTTCTGTGCCGTTTTTTTTCAATACTGATATGCAATATTCTGAACATCTTATTCATTTTCAAAGAAGCCTCAATACCTATCTCCTTTTCGGTAGTGTCCTTGTCAAAGAACAAAAAGGAGAACAGGTGCTCCTTTCAAACAGTGCGATTCTCCTCGACAGGGATGGAATGACCTCTTATGTTTATGATAAAATACATTTAGTCCCTTTCGGAGAATATATTCCCTTTCGAAAAGTCCTTTTTTTTATTGATAAACTTGTTGTGGGCATTGGGGATTATATTCATGGCGATCAGTATGTCAGGGCAGAGACTCCATTTGGTGGGTTTGCTCCCCTGATATGTTATGAGATTATATTCCCTGGACTGGTAAGGAAATTTTATTCAAAAGGTGGGGATTTCATAGTGAACATTACCAATGACGCCTGGTTTGGAAGGACACATGGGCCCTATCAACATTTCAGTATGGCAGTCTTCCGTGCGATAGAAAACAGGAAGCCTGTTGTACGGGCAGCAAATACAGGTCTTTCAGGTTTTATAGACAGCAATGGCAGGATTCTATCACAAACAAATATATTTCAAAAAACGGTATTGACACAGGACATAAGAACTGATGTTACAAAGAGTTTTTATACAAAATACGGTGATCTTTTTTCGTATGTTTGTATCGTTTGTTCTGTGATATTAATGGCAAACCTTTTTGGAAAGTACAGGAGGAGGTAAGAAAGAAATATGCTTTTACAGAATGAGTTAAAAGAAGAGTTGTCACATCTGAGGGACAAGATAGAGTTATTAAGAGGTTATCTTTGATATACCAAGATTAAAAGAAGAGATTGCACACATACAAAAAGACCTCACCTCAGATGAGATATGGTCATCTCCTCAGAAGTCCAAGGGGTTGTTGAAGAGGAAGGCACAGCTTGAGGACATCATAATCCCTTTTGAGTCGCTTTCTGATAAGGTCACCTATCTGGAGGAATCAATAGAGATACTCGAGGAAGAAAGTGGATATCTCTTTCTGAATGACATACAGAAAGAGATGAGGGATTTAAGAGATGGCATGGAATCACTGGAAATTCAGCATCTCCTTTCCGGAGCACTGGATAAAAATAATGCTATCCTTACCATCCATCCAGGTGCAGGTGGCATTGAAAGCCAGGATTGGGCACAGATGCTTATGAGAATGTATCTTAAGTGGGCAGAGAGACATCATTTTAGCTGTCAGATTGTTGAGTTACAAATGGGTGAAGAGGCAGGGATAAAAAGTGCTACAATTACCATAACAGGACCATATACATATGGCTATTTAAGAGCAGAGGCAGGTGTACACAGACTTGTCAGGATTTCGCCCTTTGATGCAAATAAGAGAAGACATACATCCTTTGCAGCCATTCTTATTTATCCCGAGGTTGAAGATGATATTGATATAGAGATCAAGGAAGATGATATTAAGATGGACACTTTTAGAGCATCCGGAGCAGGTGGTCAACATGTCAATAAGACATCATCAGCTGTAAGGCTTACCCATATCCCAACAGGCATTGTTGTAAGTTGTCAGAATGAACGCTCACAACATAAAAACAGGGCTATTGCTATTAAAATATTAAAGGCACGTCTTTTTGATTTAAGGCTCAAGGAGCAGGAAAAAAGGATAGAGTGTTTTGTTGGAGATAAAAAGGGAATTGCATGGGGAAATCAGATACGGTCATATATTTTGCAACCGTACCGTATTGTCAAAGACCATAGAACAGGTATGGAGACAGGAAATGTTGATGCCGTCTTGGAAGGATATATAGATGATTTCATCAAGGCATATCTCAAGATGAACTTGCACAATAGGATTTATTAAACACTATTACTATATATTTAAAAGTATTGTAGTTGTAGAAGTAGCTTGTGTTGATATGTTAAAAAGGGGGAGTTCTCTCTTAAGAATGCTCATTTTTACTGTGTATAACATAGGTAAAAAAAGTATGTTCGGTTTTAACATTTTTTCATAGTATAATACCTGACAACAAAGTAACAGGTTTTGAGTATTACATATTGACAGAATGAACAGAATAAGAAAGCTTTCGATAGAATTATCAACACATGTTGATAAATTGTTAGTAACTTTATGTGAATAAATATGAATCTTGAAGATATTTGGAATAACAGCCTTTCTAAGATAGGGGAACAGGTAGGAGAAGGTATCGTTGATCTCTGGTTTAAACCCATGAAACCCTCTCAGATTAAAGAACAGCAGGTAACGATAGAGATTCCCAATCGATTCTTTAAAGATTGGATAGAGGACAATTATCCTGACATCATAGCGAAAGCCATGGAAAGCATCTTGGGATATCCACTCCATGTCCGTT
>VGWY01000298.1 GCA_016873575.1 Nitrospira sp.
CATTTTTTAGGTGCAGAGCTTGGTAGCTTCAGGAAAGGTGGATATATTGCATATACGATTACAGATGATTTCAAGAGGGGTATTGATATGCTCGAATCCATTGCCCTTGCTAATCCGTCTGTTGTTATCTGCGCAGAACGATTTCCCTGGAAATGTCACAGGAAATGGATTGCCAGGGAGATGCATAAGAGGGGATGGGAAATAGAGCATATCATTGACAAGGGGAAAGTTTGGGTGCCAAAGTGAAGTTTAAAGTTACAAGTGACAAGTTGAAAGTTAAAAAGACAGACTTTTGATATAATAAAAAAAGATTAAATTCATTGAGATCATTGTGATATGGCTGAGCATGAAGAGCTTTTAGAGGTAGTAAACTATAAGGGTGAGGTTATAGATATTTTACCAAGGTCATCCATCCATGGTAATCCTTCTTTACTTCACAGGGTTGTTCATGTTCTTGTATTCAATAAGAAAGGCGACCTCCTGCTCCAGAAACGCTCCCTGAATAAAGACGTTGCACCGGGAAGGTGGGACACATCTGTAGGTGGACATGTGAATCCAGGAGAAGACCTTCTTGAAGCAGCAATGCGTGAGATACAGGAAGAACTTGGCATATCCTCCTGCAAACCAGAATTCCTTTATACCTATACCCATTCAAATGCTTACGAAACTGAACTTGTATATACATATTTCTGTATTCATGAAGGGACAATATACTTCAATAAGGATGAAATTGATGAGGTGCGATTCTGGAGCATTAAGGAAATATACGAAAATATAGGGAAGAAGATCTTTAGTGATAATTTTGAGCATGAGATATTTACTTATATGCAGGTTACTATTGTAAACGCACTAAATTAACCCAAACGTTGCATAAAATGTAAAACAAGGTTTGCAACTGATGGTTAAGTGTCATTGTAATGAAGATTGAGCATTATTCTTTCGGCAAAATTACCATTGATGGTCACACCTATACCTCTGATGTCATTATATATACGGGAAGGGTTGATGCTTCATGGTGGAGGAAGGAAGGGCATTCTCTTCATGTCTCTGACCTGACTGATGTTATCAATGCAAAACCTGAAATTTTAATAGTCGGCACAGGGTACACAGGCCTCATGAGGGTTCCAAGAGAAACACTATCATATCTTGAATCAAAAGGGATTGAGGTTCATGTGAAACGCACAAGCAAGGCGGTTGAGATGTTCAATGAACTTCAGGGAAATCAGGTCGTAGTTGCAGCCTTTCATCTGACTTGCTAACTGCCGGTATATAAACACCTGATGTTGCAGGTTAATTTATACCTAAATTGAGCGATTTTAAAACCACAGAGAACACAGAGAGAGACTTGAAATTTTTTAAAACCCACATAATTCCTTGTATCTCTCTGTGTTCTCATATATTGAATTTGTAAAATGATATTTTATTGTCCTCACTCAATGAGTGCACAGAGAAATTTCTTTTTCTCTTATATTTATCAGTGCCTTTCTCTGTGTCCTCTGTGGTGAATCGCCTTTTTTAGGTTTATAGTATTCTGAGATTTTATACTTCAGGCAGATCTGTTTTTATATAAAGCTCCTTGAGTTGTTTCGGCTCAACATTTGACGGAGTTCCGCTCAGAAGGCAGAATGCCTTTTGGGTTTTCGGGAACGCAATGACATCCCTGATAGATGTTGCACCGACCATGATCATGATAAGCCTGTCAAGACCAAGTGCTATGCCACCATGTGGAGGTGCTCCGTATTCAAATGCATCCAGCAAAAAACCGAATTTAGTCCTTGCATTTTCTTCAGATATTCCAAGAGCCTCAAACATCTTCCTCTGTAAATCACGTCTGTGGATACGGATGCTCCCGCCTCCTATCTCATAGCCATTCAAGACAATATCGTATGCCTTTGCCCTTAATTCAGTTAACAGTGAACGGTGAATAGTGAACAGTTCAGGTTTAGAAAGATCTACTGAAAACAGTTTTTCAATATCCTCATCCATGGGTGAAGTGAATGGATGGTGCATTGCTTCGAAACGGCCTTCTTCATCGTTCCATTCTAAAAGGGGAAAATCTGTAATCCAGACAAACTTATATCCTGGTTCGATAAGATTTAGTCTCTTGCCAAGCTCTATCCTCATCCTGCCCAGGACATCATGAACGACCTTCTCCTTGTCAGCAACAAAGAGCATTAAATCTCCTTCTTCTGCTTCGAGCCTCTTTGCCATTTCTTCAAGTATTTCTTTAGGAAAGAACTTTGATATTGGCGATTCAAAAACATTTTTTACCTTTATCCATGCCAGTCCTTTTGCACCAAAAGAGACAGCCTCTTCTGTAAGAATGTCTATCTCTTTCCTCGAAAGACCAGCCATGCCTTTCCCATTAATCGCCTTAACCCTTCCACCCGATTGAAGGGCGTCAAGAAATACCTTGAACGAACTTTTTCCTGCAAGGTCAGCCATGTCCTTAAGCTCAAGACCAAAACGCATATCAGGTTTGTCATTT
>VGWY01000299.1 GCA_016873575.1 Nitrospira sp.
ACCAACCTCTTCAGCATATGTCACATAGGACAAGGAGAAGATCAGTAATCTTAGATCAACGCCAAAGGTCGGATAACCCTGATACAATCCAGCTCTTACCCCCATTGCAGCAATGGCCTTGTCAAATAACTGGAGGTCACCACCAAAACGCAGCCTCTTCCCCTTATCACTGTCTTGTTCAAAATTGTTGAATAAGTCTACATAATCAAGTCCAATAGTTAACGACCTGAATACCGGGATATCAGGATTGATAGCCAGACCTGTATTTACAGTCATGGGAATCTTTCCAGCATCTCCAAACTTGAGGTCACCTATATTCAGTACAGAAATGCCTACAGATGGTTTCAGCCATGAATCCTGTGCAAACTTATAGAGGAGACCTGTGTCGAATCCAACAGCATTACCACTTACTCTCAACTCGTCTTTAATATACTTATCAAGATCGTCCTCGTGTTCAACAAGCTCCCTTGCTGTAAACATGTGGGCAAGCGCTTCTCTATGCAATGCTTTTACTGACAGACCTCCATAAAGTCCATCCATAAGCCTTATGCTCAATCCTGCTATGCCACCATACGTTGCATCTCCATTTATCTCTAAAAATCCTTCTGGCCCAAAGCCCTGATGTGTCATCATATCTGCCCTTACACTCGCAAGGCCACCAAGACCAAATGCCATACTATCAAAGTTCTTACCAAGTGATGTAAAATCAGCAATCCTTATATGGAGATTCTTTCCTCTGTATTTCGCAAGGATATCATTCACAGCCCTCAATTGGTCATCGCTGTCATCTCCATCACCATTCAGGTCCTTTGTGTCAAGTGCATCATTCATATCATCGTAAAAATCCTTAACATCCTTTC
The DNA here is from genome assembly GCA_016873575.1 of Nitrospira sp. GTDB lineage: Bacteria > Nitrospirota > Thermodesulfovibrionia > Thermodesulfovibrionales > SM23-35 > VGWY01. The sequence continues at coordinate 861 of VGWY01000299.1, forward strand.
CTGCTTCAGCATTCAGGTTGAGCAAATTGAATTCCCAGCCTTTGTCTTTCGGCATATTGCTTAAACCTGCCGGGTTGTAGAATAATGTGTCAACTTTACCACCGATTGCAGTATAGGCACCTCCCATCCCCATTGCCCTCGGGGATTTGTATAAATATGGATACTCCTTAATGGTAGACTCCTGTGAGAAAACCATTGATGGAACTATAAACAAGAAAAAGATTGAAAATATCAAAACTGTTTTCCGTCTTCTGTATGCTGTTTTCTTTGACATAATCATGCCCTCCCCTTTATCGCTTAATGGTTCTTATATACTGAGCCAGTTCTGACTGAGTGCATGTGCATGTACTTACGTTATTAGGGTCTTCTCCTGGTCCGGTACAGCATTTTTCACTTTTTATCTTATTGACTGATTTCTGAACATCTGTTGTCTTTCCAGGTATTGCAAATCCCAGCGCATTGATTGCACCGGTTATACTTGTATCTATCGCACCCACAAGATCAAGAGGATTATTATTCTTTAAAACTGGACAGGGCCACTGATTGCCATCAGAGGCGAGGCACATTCGAGATGAGGTAGTGGCTACAACCCAAATACCCCCTTGTTGGACTAACAGTTTCTGATATTGAGCAGGACATGTCTGTGTTGGAACGCCATTTAAAGTAATAGTTAAACCTCTATATGTTCCATTCTTGCCGGTAAAAGTTATATCTCCGGTTTGAGTAGATGTCGCATTTACATCATTACAATTTTGACCTCCGCTCACCAAAAGGGCACACGCCAGGGCATCTGCATCATCAGGGGCATCATTATTATTAGGGAGATCATCATTAATGTTACAGTCTGAGAGGAGTTTCCCATCACCATCAAAGTCAATAACCATCTTCATTAAAGACAGGCTCGTTATAGCATCTACAAGCGCAACGTAAAACTGTGCATCAGGATAATTGGGCGAAACAGCCTGAATGAGTACATATTCATTTTTCGCGTTATCCAGATTGGTCAGTGTGTCATCAGTAATAATTCCGGTAAGGGATGACATATAAATATTCAATGGGCCTGCCTGATCCTGTGCCTCACTGAGTCTGTTTATTACGTCCTTGATATCATAGCCTGCCTTTCCAAAGTATGCAGCCCCCAGTTGCATTGAATTCGCACATGTTGAGATTAATACTGCATCATAATTGCCGCTGTCAAGGTTCTGGGTTGTCTTGTAACGGCATGCGTCATCCGAGTTTTCATCGGATAGGGACTTAAAGGCGTTGCTTCCACAACTTACTAAAATCAATGACAGACCTGCTAACAAAACTACTAACCAAAACACCCTTTTCATACCTTCCTCCTTTCTGTGTATCTTAATACTATGTCATGGCACATTTTAAGGTTTTGCTATGCTATTGTCAATCATTCAACATCATTCATTGCTTTTACGATACATGGTACAATACAATATATGATTATTGACACCTTGTCATAATTGTGATACTTTCAATTATACCCAAATGGTAGATAAGGCATCCATATTAAAAGAAGCACAGAGGTATCTCTCAAAGGGTCAGATAGATAAAGCCATTGCCGAATGGGAGAAACTGATCAAGGAATATCCTGACGGTAATACCTCCAAT
>VGWY01000300.1 GCA_016873575.1 Nitrospira sp.
AATAGAGATAGAAACTGTCATTGCGAGTGAAGTTGCGAGGCGATGCCGAAGCAAACCCGGAGCGAGATTCCTCACTTCGTTCGGAACAAGCTCCGCAATCTCGCCTTTTTGCAAAGAGATTGCCACGGTCGATGCGACCTCGCAATGACAAGCATATCAGAGTGTTAGATTGTCTATCTCTATTTTTCGGTGTCTGGTTTGTAGTGACATGCGACAAGAATGTTCGGGACAGTCTGTTCTGATACAAGGCACACGTAAACATTGTTCATGACTTACCCCTCCCTTGACAAGTCAATGTAAACTGCATACAATAAAAGCATATTAAGGAGGTGCATAATATGCGTGCAACATTAAACATACCCGATGATCTCCTTTCTGAGGTGCAGAAGATTTCCGGCGAAAAGTCCAAAACAAAGGCAATCACAACTGCGATGAAAGAGTATGTTCACCAGAAAAGGATTAAGGAACTTCTTGCACTCAGGGGGAAAATACAGATTGAGGATGTAACCGATGAACTTGAAAAACTCGAACTGGAGGAGATGGAAGAAAATGACAAAAGATGGCGTAATCGTTGACACGTCTGTCTTGATATCATTTTTCAGAGGCGAAGAAAAAATTGCCGACAAAGTAAGCAGTCTTCTGCAGAACAACCGTGTCGTTACCACAGGGATCATCATTGCTGAACTGCTGCAGGGGATGAAGGATATGAGAGAGGAAAGCAATATCTCTGATATTCTTGCAGAAACTTCTCCCCTTGAAATAACTATAGATCTTTGGATAAAGGCGGGTAATTTAGCCCTTTCCCTTAGAAGAAAAGGAATTAATTTGCCATTAACTGATGTTGCAATCGCAGCCCTTGCCATCGAACAAAACCTCTCTATCTTCACCCTCGACAAACACTTTGAACAGATACCTGGGGTGAGGGTGTATAAATAGTGAAGTCTTACCACGCTTAAAAGAGTTTGTATAAATTGACTTAAAAGCCAACTGTATGGTATTTTGGCGTAAGAGGAACATAAAGATGGCAAAACGTGAATAAACAGTAAAGATTCCAGATGATATCTTTGATGAAATTGAGCGATACAGGAAATCTGCAAATAAACCAAACACGGAAGAGGCTGTTGCTGAATTAATCAAATATGCATTATCCCTGCCTCCATATTTCAGGGAATTTAACTGGGAAAAGGCTGAGGCCGAAGCTGACAAAGAAATTGCCGCTGGGCAAACCAAATCATTTGACTCCATAGAAGACTTTATTTTAGACCTTAAAAAATGAGAATCCTCCGCGCCGAAGCCTTTAAGGAGGATTACAAGAGGCTTCCCAAGACTTGCACAGAAAAAATTCGATGATAAGATAAGGCTCTTTATCAATGACATCAGTCACCCTTCTCTCAGGGTTAAGAAGATGAAAGGGCACAAAAACCGATGTGAGGCAAGCATAGATATGTTCTATCGGTTTACCTTTGAAATACATCGTGACCATTACCTTCTCCGTCGTATCGGCCCACACGATTTTATCCTGAAAAAGCCGTAGCCACTGTTCGTTACTTGCTGTGTAGGATTTCCTTTATTATCTTTTTTCTTCTGATAATAATCGCCATAGTGTGGGTTCATAATGTCAAGGTCGAGCTGCGGAAATGTTGTCGGAATTCCGTCCATGAAGAAGACTTTGCCCTGTCTGTTGTTAGCTGCATGACGAGGTTCTTTATCCTCTGAACCGAAAATTTCTCGCAAATCTTCACCTGATGGTTTTGGCTCGATAGCAATCTCGGCATAAGCTATTGCAAGCCCTTTTAGCCCGCTTCCGGGCAGATATGGGAAGCCATACAAAGGATGCAGCGTTATGCCAGTTTCAATTATGCTTGTACCGCTAAGACCGATAATAAGACGACTGTCGGTGGTCGCAATCCTTTATTCATCAAGGGCTATCCGTTACCCGTGACTGTTGTCCGTGTCCGTTATTTCAAAGAACTGTGCAATTTTGTAAGCATCATGCTTACTCTTTCATATGCCTCCGTCATCTCTTTAAAAGTGCCTTCATCTAAATATCCCAAATCTTTGGATAGCATAAGCTGATATTTCACCTCTCCACAAGACCCCCTTGATATGCTAACAAAATGTTTATATTCATTCTTGCTGATTCGGTAAGCTCCTTCCATTAAGTTCATGCACACGGATGTGGATGCTCTCCTCATTTGTGATGTCAAGCCAAAGCGTTCACTCTCGGGATATGACGCCGTAATTTCGTATACCTTTAACGTCAGATTATGTGCAAGTTTAAAAACATCAAGATCTTCTACTTTCATTTCTGCCTCCTTTTACGGACACGTTAAACCCATCTTCAACACTTGCAAAAAAATAATCAAGTAATAACAATGAGTTACAGCGACATAAAAAGGGCGTGGCACTACAATATCCATTTTACTGGGCAGTGGTGTTTTACGATTAAACCTTCTTTTTC
>VGWY01000301.1 GCA_016873575.1 Nitrospira sp.
GCTCATGCCCACTTTCCATTGATTACCTGGGAGGTCTACATTGGGAAGGCTTATGCCAATGGTCTCAGGCAGCTTTCGGACCACAGGTTTGCCTTTCGATTCCTTATCAACATAGATGTGGACTTCCGGTTTCTCCTCATAAACTTTGATAGGATTGGCTGCATAGTGAACCCTTTCATACTCGCTGAGTTTCCTACCACCCCGGATGATAGGTACCAGTTCTCTAACCTGCTCGTACACTTTACGTTCCTTCTTTTTCTCTAACCTGAAACCTTCTATGCCCACAGTATGTTCATATCTCTCCTCAACGCTGATTAAATCGTTCGCCACAAGCGCGGCCCCATATGCTATTGCATAGCGGGCAATCTCTTTATTTACCTTCTCAATTACGCGCGGGTCGTTTTGTCCGATGTTCCAAAATTTCTTTATTACCTCCCTTACAAGGTGGAACTGGGCAAACCCGCCAACGAAAAAGATTTGATCCACGGTATATCCTTTCTCGTCTATCGATGATTTAAATCTCTGTAGAACTTGGTTAATTCCTGACTCAACCTCTTCAAACGCTGTTTTAATGTCCTGAAAATCAAAATGAATCGCTCCTATCTTCAAAATAGGCTTGTTACGCTGGTCTGGGTCGTATAAAGCGGTGTCAATGTTCTTCGTAATATTGATATGTTGATTAATTTTAAAATCTTGTAGTCTATTGTATGCATCATAGAATTTAGGGTCGTTTTCCCCGATTTCTTTGAGCTTTTCCAGAATCAGCTTCCGGTCAAAAAAAACGCCTGCCTTCCCCAAGGCGGTCTTGCCGTTGCCATCGTTATAAAGCTCCTCGACGTTTCCAGGTGTAACTCTACACAGGGTTACATCGAAAGTGCCTCCACCCATGTCACATACAAGCAAGTTGCCTCTGAACGATTCGGAATGTTCCTGCTGGAGTTTGTAGGCGTAATAGGCAGCGGCAGCGACAGGTTCGCTGACAAGTTGAATCAGGTCTAATTTTAAGTTAGTAATAATATCCTGCAATTTGCTGCGCCCTGAATGGTCCATTGCCTTAGCCCATACATGAGGAACACTCAAAACAATTCCATCAATTTTATCTTTCTGGGATTCAAAACTGCTGGCGTCTTCATCCTTAAGTATCAGAATATGTCTGAAATAATCGGCTATTACGGACTCAGGACTTTTTTTCTTGGTCCATTCATATTCTTGTCTATCCTTCTCCGACAAAGGAAGTATCATCTTAAGGTTATTGCAGAATATCACTTCAGGGTCTGCGGCAATTGCTAACGCAGCCCTTCCAATAGATATAGCCCCATTATTTTCATATGCAACACAACTTGGAATATATTCGTAGCCCTCAGGTCCGGGATACTTAAATGCGTCCAGAACATTGGAACTGTTGACAAAGGACACCGTTGAATTTGTTGTTCCAAAATCAATACCGATTTTATAACCCATATTATGGACCTCCTCCAATGTTATCTGAGTAGTCTCTTAGCACGCTCGATCATCGCTTCGTATGATAAGCTACCAGTCGCATTCTTTTCCGATGTAGCTTTATAGACATTGCGTATTCTCTTAATTACGACCTTATGTATTTCCGGCTTATCTTTCTTTGCTGACAACAATGTTTTCCCTAATTTTGAGCTTACCATCTCCTGTATCGACCTTGTGCCATACATGCTATTTGCTGTTTTTTCTGCCACTTCTGCTAGAAGCTCAGGTGCCGTGTAAATTACTTCAAGCCCATACCTTTTTGCTAATGTGTTGACTTCTTGATGTGCTATCTTTATGATCGCTTCAGGTGTTAGTGGATTGTAAACCAAGAACCTATTGATTCTTCCACATACCTCAGGTGGTGCTATCTGTGCCTGAACCAGTGCATCACGGACAGCGTTTTGAAACTCCGGGTCTTCTATTGATTTTCCACTTCTGATAAATGCATTCTTTAAATCCACTACTCTTTGCATCTCGGCATTTGATGTAAAGCAGATAATACATTCCCTAAAGTCTCCATCGCCTCTGCTCCATGATAAAAACCCTTTATCCATTAACTGCATCAATGCCTTGATAATTTTATCGTGTGCCTTCTCTATCTCATCAAAGAGGATTACCAGCTTCTTTGAACGATTCAATGCCTCAAAAAGCTTCGGTTCATCTTCACTGCCAACATAACCTTTGGGACTGCCTATAAGATTTGAAACTGCATGTTCCTGACTGAATTCTGTCATTGCAAAGTAACAATATTCGTATCCAAGAGGTTGTAAGGCCTCTGCTAATAACTCGACTGTAGTTGTCTTTCCTACACCGCTTGCACCCAGGAGAAGTAGGGTAAGCGGCTTCTTTTTATTAATCTGGGCGTACCATATCTCTATCGCGTCTGTCAATTGAGAAATATTGTCTTCCTGACAGTGTACTAGTGAGAGCTTTC
>VGWY01000302.1 GCA_016873575.1 Nitrospira sp.
ATGGTGATACTCCATATGATTTTTGGCTCGCTTATGTTAATAGCTATTCCCTTTACAAGGCTTGGCCATATGCTTTACTTCTTCCTCACAAGAGCGTATATGGGTTCCGATCAAGGGTATCGTCATTCACAGGACTGGTAAATTAAACTATGGAGGATTCTATAGATGGCTGAAGCAAGTGTCAAAGAAAGTACTAAAACAGAAGATTGGGTAAAGTTAAATCGAAAACCTGTCGCTGATCCGGGTTTTGATGAAACTGTAAAAAATCTTACAACGGAGAAGATAGAAAAAGCAGTAAATGCTGTTTTAAATATTGGGAAAAACGGAGCCCGTTTCATGGCACCTCTGGAGACCTGTATTCACTGTGCACTCTGTTCGAATGCATGCCACTGGTACCTTTCACATGATAAAGACCCCACTTATGCACCTGTAGCCAAAGTTAAAATGACCCTATGGGAGCTGATCAAGAGAAAGGGGAAGGTAAGCCCTGAATTCATGAAACAGGTTGCAAGGATCGTCTTTTGTGAGTGCAATCTCTGCCGCCGCTGCAGCATGTATTGCCCTTTTGGGTTAGATATTGCGTTCCAATTGGGGATGGTCCGCCGTATGTGTTTTATTCTCGGATTAGTTCCCCAAAATATACTGGATCAGACTCATAGCCTTTCAGCTACCTTAACCCAGTTATGGATTACCCAGGGTGACTGGATCGATACCATGCAGTGGCAGGAGGAGGAGGTAAGGGGGGAGATCAAGAATGTCCGGATTCCTATTGATAAGGAAGGGGCAGAGGTAATGTGGTGTCCTCTGGGAACAGAACCGAAAGTGGCAACCTATCATATTGCCCGCACAGCAAAAATCATGAATGTTGCGGGGATTGACTGGACTGTAGCTGCCCAGGATGGATGGGACAGTGCAAATATGGGGATGTTCATTCGTGACATGGAGACGATGCAGAGGGTAGTACGGGGGATTTATGACAATGCCATGAGGTTAAAGATAAAACGAATAGTGCTCACTGAGTGAGGGCATCCTTTAAATGCCACATGTTATGTGGCACCGCCTCTCATGGGATGGAAGGAAAGCCCAATAGAGACATTGCATCCGATTGAATTTTACTATGAGCTTGTCAGTACAGGGAGGATAAAGATAGCGAGAAAGATCAAGGGGCCAGTTACCATTCAGGACCCCTGTAACCTTGTCAGGTTGAGAGGTAGAGGTGAGATGCTCCGGTACCTTGTAAACGAGACATTTGAAGGGCCCATTATAGAAATGCAGCCGAACCGCGGACATAATTATTGCTGTAACGGTGGTGGAGGTGGAAATGCCATTGGCCCGCCATGGAAGGCTAACAGATGTGAGGGAGCCCGGATAAAGGCTGAGCAAATTATAGCTACAGGGTGTCATAACATTTGCTCCCCATGCCATAACTGTTATACCAGTATCAATGACGTACTAAAGTTTTACAATATAGAAGGTCATGCGATGTTTATGGATGAAATCTTAGCCGAAACAATGGAAGTTCCTGAGGAATTTAAACCATGAGAATAAACCGGGAAGGGATAAGAAGATGAATAGAAAATTAATTTTCTTTTTGGTAAGTATAGCTTATCTCATTTTGATTAGTTACGGATTATACTCAGTCTACACTGTAGAAGCTACCTTACGTGTGAAAGAACCTCCAAAGATTAAACCCGAAAATAAGATTGCTATCGCCCGCACGGAAATCTTCGGTAAGTTAGAACGGCCTCAGGTAATCTTTAACCACGGCAAACATGAGGAAGCCTATAAGACAGAAGGCTGTACTGCCTGCCATCCTGAAAAAGACGGTCAAGTGATATTCGATTTCCCAATGAATCTCAAGAAAAGGGATAAAACCTCTGTCATGAACGCTTACCATGATGCATGTATTGAGTGTCATAAGAAGAGTGCAAAAAAAGAGAAAACAGGACCGGTAAACTGTGGGGACTGCCACAAGGAGCAGGAAAGAGACCTAATTGTTAAACATCCTAAGGCTGAGTTTGATTTCTACGTCCATGACAAACATGTTAAGAAACTAAAAGAAAAGTTAGGTAAGGACGATTGTGGTTTGTGTCATCATTCATATGACATAGAAGAGGAGGATGAAGCCTTACGATTGGTATATGAACCCGGCACCGAGGAATCCTGCTATTACTGTCATGATCTTGAAAAGAAAAGAGGGCCGGAATTAAAAGCAATACAAAATGCCGCAGCGCAAAAAGGACTTTCGATGAGAAGGGCCTCTCACCAGCAATGCCTTAATTGTCATTTAAAGTATCAGGATGAATATCTCAAAAAGGGTGATAAGGAAGCAGTTCCTACTGACTGCAGCAAATGCCATACAGGAAAATATAAAACAGTTGCAGAACTCGAGAAGGTTCCCCGCCCTGATCGCGATCAGAAAGACAA
>VGWY01000303.1 GCA_016873575.1 Nitrospira sp.
ACCACGATTGCCTTACACCTCTCGTTAATACGCTTCTCTATCAAAGAAGGGTTCATCGTATATGTAGCTGGATCAATATCTACAAATATGGGCTTAGCACCTGCAGCTTCAATTCCTGTTATAGTGGGCACACATGTATTGCTCACAGTAACAACCTCGTCGCCTTGTCCGATCCCGCACGCCCAAAGTGCAATCTCTATGGCATCTGTTCCTGAAGCAACACCAATACCATATCCTGCACCACAATATTCGGCAAATCTCTTTTCAAAGCACTCTAATTCATAACCAAGGAGATACCAGCCCCCTGTAAGGACTCGGTATACAGCCTCATCGATCTCGCATTTATACCTCTCGTAGTGCCTTTTAAGGTTCCCAAAAGGAATAGTTATCCGACTCATAAGTAATGCTCTTTATACTTTTTATAATATGAAAATGTACTCTTAAGACCATCTTTTAGTGGTATACTCGGTTCCCATCCTGTTGCCGTTCTAAATTTACTGAAATCACCATAAAAATCACCGATATCTATTTTCTTCTTTTCTTCAGGGAAAGGAATTAAATTATATGAACCCTTGCCACTTAGCTCAATCATTAGATTAACTAACTCTAACAGGGTCATATGTTCTCCACCAAGGTTAAAAAATTCTCCATAGCAGTCTTCATTAGTTGCTGCTATAAGCAGTGCATTAACTACATCCTCCACATGATTAAAATCACGAATTTGCTTCCCATCGCCAAAAATTTCTATGACTTCACCCAGGATAGCCTTTCTTATAAACCAGCCAATAAAGCCCTGACGGTTGTGACAGATAAGCTGTCTGTGCCCGTATGTATTTGTGAGACGTAATGCGGTTGTTTTTAAACCGAAAACTTTATGATAAAGGAGGTGGTACTGCTCCCCAGCAAATTTATTGATGCCGTTTACATCCGTCGGAACAATGGGGTGTCTCTCATCAACTGGCAAATATTGTGGCCTTCCATAAAACTGTCTTGTGCTGCTAAATACAATTACTGCCTCTTTATTGTATTTTCGACATATTTCCAATATAGAGAGCTGTGCCCTGACATTGATCTCCATATCCGTCATAGGGTCGTTCATGCTGTCAATATGGCTAACCTGCCCGGCGAGGTTAAAGATATAATCCTTTCCCTTAACTAAATACGGAAGGGTATAAGTATCTCTCATGTCAGAAAAATTCACAATGACATTGTTTTTAATCGGCTCAATATTAAAAAGATTCCCCCCATACTCCGGGTGCATTGAGTCAAGCAAAGTTACTTTTGCACACAATTCTACAAGCCTGATGGCCAGATTGCTTCCGATAAAACCAAGGCCACCAGTAATGAGTACATTTTTATCTTTGAAATTATCTAATAACATGATAATACCCCCTTAGCCTTCTATTTAAAAATCTTAACGGATATGTCCAGTCTTTATATTTTTTAATCTCTCCGTAGTCAAAGTTCTTATCAACCTCTCTGACCCGTCGTTTTGCATCTGCAAGGGCTTTTATATAAGGTCTATAAATAAAGGTGATCGCCTCTTCAGGTATGTCATACATACCAAGATCATACTCACCATTGGTGTAACACTTGAAAAAATGATAGTGATAGAAAACAAGGTCATTTCTGTTCACTTTCAGCGTATTCCCCTCCTTTGTAATGCGATATTGCTGCACATTCCATGGCGCAACACCTCCGCCCAAATGTTTTAATATATGAATCCCTTCAAAGCGTGTCGGCCAGTCATCAAGATATTTCTGGTCACCAAATTTCCCGTCTTCACATCTAGCGTAACACCAATTAATACAGGATTTTCTCCACCAACGAAGCACTTTCAAGCCTCTTTCATCATTTTTAAATGTTATAAGCTGAACACAATATTTGCCAGATGTCTTTGTCTGGTCGTATTTAGGTGAATATCTATGTTCGGTGATCAATACAGAGTCATCATGCAGTTCATCCAACAAAACCTTTGGAGAAGAGAAAAAATATATATCCGCATCGAGATAGGTACAGCTTTCTACTTTGTAGTTTTCAAGGACATAAAGGATAGCTGAAGATGTACAGGTCCAACAGTATTCACCCTTCGATCGGGTCGGCTTTACTTTCAAAAGCTCTTCATCTTCAAACTCATTTAAAGATATTACCGTCACATCAGACAAATTGAGTTTCTTTAGCACTTCAAAAGTTTTATCGTCAAAAGCAAAAACAAAAAGCTGAAAATCCTTACAGTGTATTTTCAGCGATTCATACATGGCTATTCCTCGGAAAAGATAGGTAGAGTCAAAAAGCGTGCAGAAGTTAAACATTTTTCACCTTTTCAGCTAAAACTATATTGTCAAGGTATAAGTCGTCATTTTGAGGCAGTATCTTCGATAGCAGTTCCCCTAAAATATTTATCGGAGACATAAGTATAAAGGTTG
>VGWY01000304.1 GCA_016873575.1 Nitrospira sp.
TACTGTTGCCTTGATTCCAGGAACAAAAAAGAGCGTGGCATCTCTTGTGGATATCACCGAACGTAAGCAGGCAGAGGAAAAACTGCAAACCTATCAAGATCAGTTAAGGTCCCTGGCTTCTGAACTTTCATTAGTCGAGGAGCAGGAACGACGGCGCATCGCTACAGACCTGCACGACTGTATAAGCCAGCCTTTGGCTATCTCCAATATAAAGCTGGGAGCGCTGCGAGGATCAGGCACCCCTGATTTTGTGAAGTCTGTAGATGAAATCCGTGAGCTTATCGACAAGACAATTCAATACACAAGGTCGTTAACATTTGAACTCAGCCCACCTATTCTCTATGAGCTTGGTTTTGAGGCTGCGGTGGAGTGGCTTGGAGAACAGATTCTAACACAGCACAACATAGCACTCTACTTTGAGGATGATGGGCAACCCAAACCAATAGACAATGAAGCTTGTGTCCTTCTGTATAAGATAGTGCGAGAGTTGCTGATTAATATTGCGAAACACGCAAAGGCGCGTAATACAAAGGTATTCATCATGAGAGATGGTGATTGGATACGAATCACTATCGAAGACAACGGAGTTGGATTCGATACCTCTAAAATTGATACATTTAAAGGATTTGGATTTTTCAGCATCCGTGAGCGATTGAAATATATCGGGGGACAAATTGAGATAAAATCTGAGCCTGGCCATGGAACAAAGGTTACAATAATTGCTCCATTAAAGATTGAAAAGAAGTAATCCCCCCACTCCCCCTTTAGAAAAGGGGGGATGAGGGGGGATTTGAGGTATTTTTAGGTGAAAGGAAGACGAATGAGTATAAGAATTATCCTTGCTGATGACCATAAGATAGTGCGTGAGGGTCTCAGGGTCTTAATCGAGAAACAGCAAGATATGGAAGTTATTGCCGAGGCTGGTGACGGACGAACAACAGTACAACTGGTCAAAAAATTGACTCCTGACATAGTCATTATGGATGTTGCTATGCCAGACATGAACGGCATAGAAGCTACTCGCCAGATCGTTGCCATGGCTACAGGTGTCAAAGTTATTGCCTTATCAATGCATTCTGATAGACGGTTTGTGGCCGAGATGCTTAAGGCTGGGGCATCGGGCTACCTCCTCAAAGATTGTGCCTTTGAGGAGCTGATAAATGCTGTCCGATCTGTGGTTAAAGATCGTACATACCTGAGCCCTGATATAGCAGACATCATACTTAAAGACTATACGCATCTCTTATCAAAAGAAGAACTCTCGGTTTTTTCTATCCTTTCAGTCAGGGAACGCGAAGTGCTTCAGCTTTTATCTGAAGGCAAAGCAACAAGAGAAATTGCCTCTCTTCTTAATATAAGTGTGAAGACTGTCGAGACATACCGCCAGCAAATCATGGATAAGCTGGACATCCGCAGTATAGCAGAGCTTACCAAATATGCTATCCGTGAAGGACTGACCTCTCTCGAAAGCTGATCGCAAAGGCATCCTCAGGCTATCAGGTTTTTCGAAGCCTAAAATCAGTTTTTCCCTGATTGTGCGAATACTTGAGTACTTGTAAAAATTATAAAAGAGGTTAAATCGCAAATGGACAGGTTTTTATTGTAAAAACATAGGAGGATACGATGAAGATTAAAGAGACAGCAATTATGTTAACAGGATTTCAAAACGATTTCTGTTCTAAAAATGGATTGCTTTATAATGCTGTAAAAAAGGTATTAATTAATAATAGGGCAATTGAGAACACCGTTGATCTTCTGGAAAAGACAAAAGGAAATGGAATCCTGACTATTTTTACACCAATTGTATTCACTGAGGATTATCGCGAACTTGGTAGTAATCCAACCGGAATTCTTAAAGCTGTAAAGGATGCAGGTGCATTTAAAAAAGGGACTGAGGGTATAGAAATGATAAAGGAATTGAAGCCATATATTGATCAAATTACGGTTGTGTCTGGAAAAAGGGGATTATGTTCTTTTGGAATCCCTGAGATGAATTCTATTCTAAAAGAGCATGGTATCAAAAATGTTGTGTTAGGGGGATTATTAACTAATATCTGCGTTGAATCTACTGCTCGAACTGCCTATGACAAAGGCTATACTGTAACCATCCTGAAAGACTGCACTGCCTGTAAATCATTCCTTGAACAGGAATTTTCTGAAAAGTATATTTTCCCTTTAATCGGCGATATAAAAACTCACGATGAGTTTCTGAAAGAACTTGAATAGATTTCAAAAAGGAATCAGGGATGTATAACACTATTCTGGTAGTATCTGAAGATTCAGAGCTTATTATATCTTTAAGGTCTCTTTTGGAACATAATTACAGGTTTCTGGATGCACCCGATATTGAGGCTGGAAGGATAAAGATAGATAGTGAAAAAGTGAGCATGGTAATAATTGATCTCATGATATCTCCAGAAG
>VGWY01000305.1 GCA_016873575.1 Nitrospira sp.
TCAACATTCATGGGTGAATAGTAGCCGCAGGCTTTAGCCTGCGTTTTGTAACATATTCAAAACAAATAAAACACGCAAACTAAAGTTTGCGGCTACATTTTAATTTCAAGACTTTTGCAAGAGCCTCCCTGGATAAAAAATTGTCCGCTGCAATCATTGTAATTCTCTGCTTTTCAGATGCTTGAATTAGTATTTCTTCGTAGATACTATCTTTTTAATAAAGTCACTGGCGGTAATGATATTAATCCCCGAATAATTTTTAAGATTTAACAAGTGGCTATCACCAGAAACAATAACATCTGCTTCTGCTGATACAGCACATTCTAATACACGATTATCTTCGGGGTCATCTTTGACAGCATTAATTTTATGTGTTGGTTTTATCAGGGTGGCTATTAATACAATTTTTGCAACAGCTTTATCAACTGTATATTCTTTTCCTTCAAGTTTTTTGCAAAACTTTTCTCTTTTTAAAACTCCTTCTAATTCTTCAATTAATTCTCTTGATATAAAAAGTCTGATTTCTTTGGTTTCAGCCTTTTCAATAACTCTGGCTTCATTTCCATCCCAAAGCAGTCCAGAAATAAGAGCATTTGTATCAAGGACCACCTTTTCCAGAGTTATCCTCGCTATCCTTTCCTTCTATATTTTTTAATTTCATCAGTTACATCTTCTATCTTTAGTCTTTCTTTCTTTCCCATTTCCCTGAATGGAGCAGCAATTTCTCTAAAAGTTGCATCTTTAAGTGATTTAAAAACTCTCTTAAGATATATAGTTTCGGAATCAACAAAGAGATCAAATTCGGTACCTTTTTCAAGTCCAAATCTCTTACGCACCTTCTGTGGTAGTTCAATAACCCCTTTATCTAATAATTTAACCTTTTCCATAATCTCCACCTCATTAAAGTTGTTTTATATAGTAAAAAAGCAATATAAGTTTAACATATATACTGTTAATCTTGTAATCTTGCAGAAATTGAAAGTAGTTTCTGTTAATGTCTTATACCTTCATTATCCCTGCTTTTTTCTTACATTCATTGACAAAATCATGAAATGGTTCTTTGCCTTTTTTCCCAAAAATCTTCTTATATGTTTCAAGTTCAATAGGAGAATAAAGTTTTCTGACAGACATCCTGTTATTGAATAGATCAAAATCAATATAATAAGGGAAACAACAATTCTTTCCCGTTTTTGTGAGAAGCTTAACTGTCTCGCAGACAATCATTGCCCCTACAATATTGGTAACAAAGTTAAGGCTTGGCATCGGTGGATGCATCCATTGTTCATCCAATTGCTCAAGTTCGTCTCTGGTCATCTTTGTAATGTCTTTCATTCCTCTCCATTTGACCCTGTCACGGATAGACTCAATTTTGCAATATACATTTTTATTCCTGTAATCATAAACCTGCACACGACATCCAATGATTGTCGAATAACCATTTACGACAGGAACACAATACTGCTTAGCAACACGATAAAAAAGTTGGCTGGAGGGACTGTCCGTCGTCTGAATAACGATACCGGCCCCTTTTACAAATGAATGGACATTCTCATTGTCCACCCTGTCACATATGATCATCTCTATTTCTGCATAAGGATTAATCTCTTTAATTCGTTCGGCTGCGACATCCACCTTGTATTGACCAAGGGTTTTAGATGTAGCAAACAGTTGACGGTTTATGTTAGAAGGTTCATAGCGGTCCTTATCAAGAAGCCGGAATCTCTTTATGCCCCAACGGGCAAGTAGCTCTGCTGTAATTGCCCCTACCCCGCCAAAGCCTGCGATAGCGAATACAGTATTTCTGACTTTTTCAATTCTCTCCTTATCATAGAAAAGGAGTGTGCGTTCCATCATTCCGTTGATATACGTTTCTTCGTTCATTGTATTATCTGATTCTGTGAGGATTTTTATCAAAAAAGATAAGTCTATATATGATTAATAAAAGGAAAATTTCTTTTTGCAGAATTGAATAGTTTTTTATCTGCTGTCCAAAGAGGTATATCAAAAAATTTTGCTAATGCGATATAAAAACAGTCATATAGAGTTGAAGTATTTAATATTGAGCCAATTTCCCATGCCATATCTAAAAGATCTTCGGTATAAATAAGGGTAATATCAAAATATTTTAATTGATTGATTATATTTCTTGTATCATCTTCTACTAAAATTCCTCTATAAACCTTATTTCTTAAAACTGAGGATACTTCAAAAATGATAAGTGTAGGTGCTACAACCTCTACGGAGTTTTCTATCCACTTTTTCCAATGTCCTTCAATTTCATTACTTTTATCTTCAGGAAGTAATAGTTTTAATAAAAAACTTGCATCAATTGCTACCCGAGAGTTGTTCAATCCTCTCCTCTCTTATTTTTTTTAA
>VGWY01000306.1 GCA_016873575.1 Nitrospira sp.
CATTTCCCTTCTTCCCTCAAGGGCTTTGCCGAGCGTTACCTCATCTGCAAATTCAATATCTGTACCCATCGGAAGGCCATAGGCGATCCGTGTTACTTTCACAGCAAAAGGTTTTAAAAGTTCCCTTATATACTGGGCGGTCATTTCTCCTTTTGTGTTGGGATTTGTTGCGAGGATTACCTCTTTTATACTATCTTTCCTTACCCTTTCTATCAGTTCATTTATTTTCAGCTTGTCAGGAGTCATGCCATCTATGGGAGAGAGTGCACCAAGAAGAACATGGTAGAGTCCATGAAAATTCCTTGCCCTCTCAATAACGAGAATATTGCTCGGTTCTTCTACCACACAGAGTTTACTCCTGTCCCTTGAGCTATTGTTGCATATCGTACATACTTCACTATCAGTAATATTGAAACACTGATTACAGAACCGTGCCTTCTCTTTGACATCATGTATTGCCCTTGCAATTCCCTGTGCGTCTTCCTTGGGCATCGTGAGTATAAAGAATGCAAGCCGCTGCGCAGTTTTCCTGCCTATGCCCGGAAGCTTTGTCAGTTCATGAATGAGCTTTTCTATAATATCCTGTGCCATAGAACAGTTTTCAGTAATCAGTTGTTAGCCTAAAAACGAACAACTGAAAGCTAACAACTACTTAAACATGCCTCCCAATCCGCCAAGTCCCGGAAGCTGTAGCCCGCCTGTGAGTTTGGACATCTCACCGCTTACCATCTCCTGTGCACGACGTAATGCCTCGTTTGCCGCTGCAATGATGAGATCCTGCAGCATCTCAACATCTTCTGGATTCACAACCTCTTTTTCAATTTTTAAGGATACGATTTCACCTGCACCATTTGCAACAGCAGTGACCATACCACCACCGGCTGTTGCCTCAACAGTCTTTTGCTTTGCCTCTTCCTGTACCTTCGTCATTTCTGACTGAAGCTTTTGGACTTCACGCATTATATCTCCCAGCATCTTCTTTGACATATCATCCTCCCTTTATTTTCTATCTTCTGTTATCGGAATCACATCCACAATTCTCCCCTCGAAAAGCTCGAGGGCCTCTTTCACAATCGGCTCTTCCATTACCTTTTTCTTCAGGTCTTTTTTGGAAATCACCTTTTCTTTTACAGTCTCTATCTTTATCTGGATTCTGGTATTCAGTTCTTCTGAAAAAATCTGTTCTATCACCTTCATATTTTTTTCAATAGAATCGATGAAGAGCGAGTTGTTCCCATTCAGGATAATGGTCAGTGCATCACCTGAACGTTTGAACTTCGTCTGTGAGAGGATTGAGGCAAGTGGGGCATCCAGTTTTTTGATGGTCTTATCCCAGAAACTTCCTTCTTTTTTTTCGTCTTTGTCGTCGGGTTGAAGAGGTTCAGGTGTCTTCTTATCATGAGGGTGATGGTGTATATATGTCTCTAAATTTTCTATGATTTCCTTCAGAGGTTTCATATCTCTCAAAAAACTCATCCGTATGAGGGACATTTCGAGGGCAAGCCGTGGCGATGATGCATTTCTTACCTCTATCTCTGACTTCATTATTTCTGAGAGTAAGAGCGTAAGCTGGTCTTCAGAAGTCCTGCTTATAATATCTTTTATTACATCCATTTCCTCTTGACTGACATCAAGTGCTTCCTCAGGTCTTTTTATAACACTTGCAACCAAAAGATCCCTGAAGAACTGGACAAGCTCTTTTGTAAAGGATTTCATGTCAGTACCTTTTTCTACCAGCTCGTCGATAATCTTCAGGATCTCTTCGCGGTTCCCCTTAATCAAGGCTACAGAAATTCGGGAAAGGAGTTCAAAGTCTGCTATCCCGAGCAGATCTTTCACATCTGACTCATTAATATCGGATGAAAAGGACGAAAGCTGATCCAGGATAGTGAGCGAGTCACGAAGGCTTCCATCAGCGTCCCTTGCAATCAATTCGAGCGCTGGACCAGAGATATTTATCACCTCGACATCTGATATCTTTTTTAGTCTTTCCTTTATTTTCTGAAGGGGTATTCTTCTGAAGGGCAGATGCTGGCACCGCGAAAGTACCGTTGAAGGTATCTTTTTCGGAGCTGTTGTAGCAAGGACAAAGATAACATGAGGTGGTGGTTCCTCAAGGGTTTTCAAGAGGGCGTTGAATGCCGAATCTGACAGCATATGGGATTCGTCAATAATATAGACTTTATATCTTCCTCCTGCAGGTGCATATTTCACCCTTTCCCTGAGGTCTCGTATATCATTGACACTATTGTTCGATGCACCATCTATCTCCATCACATCTACAGAATAACCATCTGTTATTGATACGCAGGATGGACAGGAGCCGCAGGGAGTAGATGTCGGCCCATCCTTACAGTTCAGCGCCTTCGCAA
>VGWY01000307.1 GCA_016873575.1 Nitrospira sp.
GCAGATATTTATCATAAAGCCTTCAAAGACAACCCCTATTTTGATATTCCGGCAGAGAAAAATTATGCATACTCGTCATATCATCTACACCCGATAAGGTTAAAAGACCAATATAAAGCTAAAAAAAGAGAGATTTTTTCAAGATTGAGAGAAAAAGGTCTCGGCGTTCAGGTTCATTATATACCCGTATACTGGCAGCCTTACTACAAAGAATTAGGTTACAAGAAAGGTTTATGTACTGTAGCAGAGGATTTCTATTGTAAGGAGATAAGTATTCCAATTTATCCGTCCATGAAAGACAAAGATGTTAGATATGTAATAGAAAAAGTGAAACAGGTATTTATTGAATTTACTGCTTAAATATGACTTCATTAAAAACCGCCCCATCGAATAGCCACTTGACAGGAATCAACTTATGACTATATAATTTAACCATAAATAATGATTATTTATGAGGTTATGTGAAAACTACAACTGTTAGTGTTGCCGAGGGGAAAAAAGGTTTCAGTCGTTTAATACAGGATGCTTTTCAAAACAAAGAGGAGATCATTGTGACCAGGAGGGGAAAACCCGTGGCGGTGATCGTCCCTTATGAGGGGTATCAACATTCCAAAAAGGCCGAGGGTTACAGAAAGATTATGGAGGCACGGGATGCTTTTCTGAAAACAGGTATTTTGGCTGGAGAGATTTATAAAGAATCAAGAAAACAACTGGAGAAAAGACCTTGAAAGTGACAGTTATAGATGCAAGTATAATTCTCAAATGGTATCTCTCTGATGAAGAACATAGCCAGAAAGCTATAGGTTTGTTGGATAAATATGTATCTAATGAATTAGATTTACTGGCACCTTCATTATTAGAATATGAAGTAATGAATGGATTGATAATCGCTCAAAGAAGGGGACGAGTTAAAGAGGAAAAAATTTTTGTGGCAATGGATGGATTTGTAAATTTAGAAATAAAACTGATAAATCTTTCCGGTCTTTATCCAAGAGTCATTCATTATTGCAAGGTTTATAATTTTTCCGCATATGATGCAAGTTATTTATCCGTGGCAGAGGAAGAAGGGATACCCATGATTACCGGTGATGAAAGACTATACAATACAGTTAAGAAAGACCTTAAATGGGTGAAGTGGATAGGGGATATTTGATGAAAATTCTTAGGTATTAGAAGAGGTTTATGTCCGGTGGTAGAAGACTTTTATCATGGAGAGATATGCATCTCTGTTTATCCTGCAATCAAAGATAAGGATATAAATTATGTAGTTAAAAAATATTTGATTTCTTTAAAGAGATTTAGATTGGGAATGAATAGGTCTTAATATTTTGCCATATAATTTATGAGGCATGGAATCATGGTTTCCCAGAAAGGAGAATATAAATTGAAATACTGCAAAAGATGCGTTATGCCAGATACAAGACCTGGCTCCATCTTTGATGAAAAAGGAATTTGCCAGGCATGTCGTAACTATGAAAAAAGGAGAACAGTTGATTGGGAAAAAAGAAAGAAAGAATTAGTAAAACTTTGTGATAAGTACAGAAGAAATGATGGCTATTATGATTGCATTATTCCAGTAAGTGGTGGCAAAGATAGTCATTTTTTGACATATATGATAAAGGAAAAAATGGCGATGAATCCTCTATTAATATGTGTTGCCGATCCATTTACTCATACGGCTGCAGGAATACATAATTTGAGGAATCTTGGTGAATCTTTTGGTTGTGACATAATTGTCTTTAATATGAGCATAGATCTCTTCAGGAGGGTTACTCGAATTGGCTTTGAGGAACTCGGAGAACCGCTAAGATTTATTGAAGCAGCAATATATACTGTTCCCTTCAAGTATGCTGTTGCTTTTAATATACCCCTGATCGTCTTTGGAGAGAATGCAGCATATACCTACGGAACAACTACCGAAGATGGATATAGTGCAAAAAAATATATTTTTGCAGGTCATAGTGCGTCAGGTCAGACACTCGGGGAAACAATCACGGATTTCTGGTATAAACGAGGTATACCAATAAAAGAAATGAATGCTATTGTCCTTCCATCGAAAGAAGAATTGGAAAGAGTGAAACCCGAACCGATTTTTATGAGCTACTTTGTTCCTTGGGATGATGAAATGAACTGGATGATTGCTAAGAGATACGGCTTTAAAGATTTGCATCACGAGTGGAGAAGAGAGGGCTGTATTGAGGATTATGGCCAAATAGATTCTATTGCATATATTGTTCATCTCTGGATGAAATATCCGAAATTTGGATTTTCAAGAGTTACTGACATTGTAAGTAGGTGGGTTAGGAAAGGAAAGATAACACGAGAAGAAGCCAAAAAATTAGTTATGGAATATGACCATAAATTGGAC
>VGWY01000308.1 GCA_016873575.1 Nitrospira sp.
AGAATCGCTCAATTTAGGTCCTAATTTTTCCAGGGCATCTCTGAGTATGAAAAGTGAAACCGGTTTCTCAAAGTAATAGGCTGCTCCAAGTGCAATTGCCTTTTTCTTAATCGCAGGACTCCCATATCCCGTTATTAGAATCACGTGTGTTTGAGGTTTGTGTTCTTTCACATATCTCAGGATATCTATCCCCTCTTTACCAAACACTCCGGTAAGCCTGATATCTGTGATCACAACGTCGTATTCATTCTCATCAATCATTGCTAAAGCCTCATCCTTAGTCTCAGCAGTATGAACTTCAACCCAATCCCTGGTGAGTAACTTTTTGGATACTATTAAAAAAGCCTTCTCGTCATCAACAAAAAGAATGCGGTTTTTCACTACAAAATCCCTCCCCTGCCACAAATACTAATAGTTGCCAAAAGGTGCTCGAAATACAACTTCTCTACCCCCTTCTGAGTTCTTTCTCACTTGTAACATTTCCTTCTGCTTGTTTAAGTTTTTTGATGTTCTGTTTGGGCATAAAATCCTCCTTTTGTCTCAGAAAAACCTAAATTTCGCATCCCCCGATTAAAGACTTCGAGGGCAGGCAAGTGCAGAATGACAATCCTGTTCATGCATTGTTTATAGAATTGATACATCGTAATTCTGCAAAGAAGCAGTCCATTTATAGACCGTTTAATTGATTGACGAACAAAGAGATTTCTACTAAGGCAAGATAACTGACGCAAATGTTATGCCAGGTAACATTATTTGACCTCGCTTATTATTCATGAAAAATGATAACATTTATTGATTGAAAATTTAACATTTTTGTTTAGGAATATCAATACGTAGAACTACGTAGTTTTTTGAAAAACATACGTATTTTTATGTTTGGACGGATTTATTTCCCGTTGCTTTTCTTAATTTTTATGGTATATTCTTAAATTTATGAAGGCCCGTGTAATCTTACCAGAAGAACTTACAGAGACTGCAATTAATTTACTTAAGGAGAAGCTTTTACAGGAGATAGGCACGGATGTTACATTAATCCTGTTCTTTGGTTCAAGACAGAGAGGCGAGTTTACACCTGATTCTGACATTGACATACTTATTGTTATCAAACAAAAAAGCAGCAGCCGTATAAACAGGATATTCGAAATAGCAGACCACATTGAGAGCTCTGTATTATCTTATAAATTACCATTTTCCATTCACATCCAGAGTGAGGATGAATACATAAGATTCAAGAAATTTAGAAGCCCTTTTCTAATGGAAATAAAAAAAGAAGGCAGGGTTATATATGAAAGAACAGCTTAGCCTTGAGGACAGAATTAGCCTCTCAAAATACCGTTCTGAGATTGCAATTAATCGCTTAAAAGCAGCAAGAGTTCTTTTAAAAGAAGGTTTTTATAACGATGCCATATCAAAGGCATATTTTGCTATCCATGCTATTTCAAGGGCAGTTTTGATACTCCATGACATAAGGGCATTTACTCATGAAGGCGTAAAAACCATGCTTTCTAAGGAATTAATAAAAGAAGCCAAAATCCTGCCCCGGGACTTTGCAAAAAAATATTCACAGCTTAAGGCATTAAGGGAAGACGCCGATTATGAAGATTTCATCTCCTATACAAAAGAAGACGCTGAAGAGGCGATAGAGATTGCGGATAGATTTATCCAGAAAGGGTTGGAGATAATTGAGGAGATAGTTAAAAGACAGTGAATTATCTTAAAAAGGGGTCATCTCTCCTCTAACGATATAACCCCCGGTGTATAGCATAACGAGTCAGTTCAGCCTTATTGCTCATATTATTACCCTTAAGTATCGTTTACAACAACATTTTTTACAAGCTTTTCAAAGAGGATTTTGACAATCTTCTTGCCTGTGTGGCTGTGGTGATGATAAGACTCTTCAGGAGGAAAAGATGAACCGTAAGGCTCTTCACAAAATCAGCTATGGTCTGTATGTCATCAGTTCAAAAAAGGGTGAACAGTTCAATGGACAGATAGCAAATGCGGTGTTTCAGACAACATCAGAACCCCCGACTGTAGCGATTTGTATAAACAAACAGAACTTAACCCATGAATTCATTCAGGAGAGCAAGGTTTTCAGTGTTTCAATTTTATCAAAAGAGACTCCTATGAAATTCATCGGAAATTTTGGCTTTAAAAGTGGAAGAGATTTTAATAAATTCGATGGTATCAATTACAAAATCGGGCTAACTGGTGCACCGATAGTTCTGGAGAATACCATAGGGTATATCGAATGTGAAGTGATGAATAGCCTTGAGATTGGGACCCATACAATCTTTGTTGGTAAGGTAATTGATGCCGAAATCATCAGCGACGATGAACCGATGA
>VGWY01000309.1 GCA_016873575.1 Nitrospira sp.
CGCAGGCTTTAGCCTGCGTTTGTAACGCATTGAAAACAAAAAAAACACGCAAACTGAAGTTTGCGGCTACATGAAAATTCAAGACTTTTGCAAGAGCCTCTATTGAAAGCAAGTATTTTTTATGAAGGTATGAGATTTTCAAAATCACCTATCGTGTCCGGATATTATCAGCCAAAATCTCAGGCTGACATGTATGGTGTAAATATAGGGATTTCGTTTTAATTCAAATAATATAAATAGCCACAGAGAACACAGAGGACACTGAGAGGGCGGTTAGCTCAGTTGGGAGAGCGCCACGTTCGCAACGTGGAAGTCGGGGGTTCGAATCCCCTACCGTCCACCAACAATGTCCGAAGAACTTATCGCTTCCTCCCTGCACTTGTAATTACTAAATTACACCGCATAATGCAACATTTTAAATGAAACATACATGTCTCAAGGAGACATAAAGGACAATGAAAATGTCATTCCAGATTTAATCGGGGAATCCAAGAAGACATGGATTCCGTGTCAAGCACGGAATGACGACTTAAGGAGTATTTTCAGGTGAAAATAGAGGATAATGATGGGGAAACGAAAAAGACTTACACTAAAGATTAGCTCTTAAGACTTTTCGTTATACTGTATAGTAATTTTGTAGTTAATATGTGAATGGTCAGAGGAAAGACTACTTCCCTTACAAACAAGCACGCCTTTCTCGGAATTCTGATGATTTTCAATCATCATAGTAATAACCTGATTTAAATCAAATCCACCGTCAACACAGTTTTTACTCAGGCATTCAATATTAAAATATGCATGACTGTTGGGCCAAAAATTAAAAGTGCGTGATATAAGAATGGGGTTTTTCCTTCCGTAAGAGTTTGTCATATTAATAACAATGCTCGAAACTTCAGGAAAATGCTCAGAAATCAGGTCTGATTCAAGTCTTTGCTGTTTTTTTTCAATCTTCAAAATATTTTTTTCTTTGTTTGTCATTTTTTCTTTTTAAAATAAAAGTCCCCCCTGCTCGACAGGGGGGACTTTACAGCCAATTATAGCTTAACTACATTGATTGCCTTGAGACCTTTTGGGCCTTTTTCGGTATCAAAGTCGACTGAATCACCTTCTGCGAGGGACTTAAATCCTGTACTCTGGACAGAAGAATAGTGAACAAAAACGTCACTACCGTCTTCGCTTGTGATAAAGCCAAAACCCTTGGACTCGTTGAACCATTTTACTGTTCCTTTAGCCATCTCTTTTACCTCCTTACTTATAAACTAAAATCTCAGAATGACAGCAATAAAAAAGGCCACAAAGCTAAAAGTCTTTGTGGCCTTATCAGTAACAAAAACTTCTGAAACCTCGACACTATAATGGCATATATGAGAATAAAAGTCAAATGAACCTCATATTGTAACCATTCAATGACGGGTGGAGTTTGGTAGCCGCAGGCTTTAGCCTGCGTTAATGGCGCAACCTAAAGGTTGCGGCTACCACCTGTGACTGAAGGGTTACCTCATATTTATAAATGAAAATATGAGGATAGAATTAATACAGATTAACCCTGCGCTTATTCAGGTATCTTCACCTTCCTTAAAAATTCTGCACTCATCTCAGGCACTACCGGATTGATATACATGCCAGAACCGAGCTCAAAGCCTGATGCCATAACAATTCGTGGTATGATACTGATATACCAGTGTATGAATTCCGAGTCCGCATTATGTGGTTTCCCTGACCGTATGACATAATTAAAATCAGGATTCTCTAATCCATGGTACAACTTTGCCATAGTTGACTTAAGATTGATTGCCAGGTCCCACATCTCTTCTGACCTTATGTCAGCAAACGAACCTGAATGCCTTTTGGGAAATATCCAGATATGGAATGCTGATAGAGCAGCATGCGGAACGAATGATACAAAATGTTCTGTATGAAAAAGTATCCTTGCCCCATCCTGTATCTCATCATCTATCGTTTTACATAACAAGCATTCTCCAGTGTCATCGAAAAATCTCATATGTTCTTCGGTTCTCCTTCTTATCTGTAATGGTGTTATGGGAGTCCCTACTATCTGGGAGTGTGGATGCTCTATAGAAGTGCCTGCTGCATATCCATTATTTTTAAAGATAATGACATGTTCAATTCTCGAGTCTTTGTATATTTCGAGGAAGCGATCTTTATATGTCTGTATAACTTCTCGCAATTGTTCAGCAGGCATCGTTGCTGTTGTAAGATTGTGAACGGGAGTCTCTATAATGACCTCATGGATTCCTACGCCATTGACGATCTTCTTTAATCCCGAATTTGTTCTTATCCA
>VGWY01000310.1 GCA_016873575.1 Nitrospira sp.
CGATATTAATAAGGCTATAAAATTAGTGAATTGGATTCAAAGACGTAATTATGCTGCTTATATTTCACATAGAAATAAGAAAATGAGGCTCTTAATTGAATAAGTATCGTTGTAGGGTTACTCATAAAACTGATAATAACTTGAGAGTACCGTATTTTACAATAAAACTACATTAGGCAGCCAGTCGTAAGGCCTTAGATTTCATAATATCTATTCTTTCCAACAAGAATTTTCTGAAGATTGAGTATCTGACAGAAACCAAGAGAAAATCAGAGAAGCTGTTTCTGAGAGCAATTGCAGTAACATATTCAGAAGGGGGGATACCTGTCCTGATAGTGCGAAGCCATGAACCAAAAGATGTCCAGATAAGGTCTGAGAAAGAGACAGAAAGATACTGGAGGAGTCCCTGAGCAATAAGGCCGATTTGGATGAACCTGTGATATGCATTCAATTTTCTTTTTACGGACTTCCGATACTTTTCAGTCTCTTTATGTAGATATTGATTACCTGAGCGTTTACGGATAGGTGCCATGGCCTTCATCCAGAAGTGATAAGCATAGGCACCAATAGTACGGAGAGCCTGCTTGAAAGAGACTTCAATCTTAAACCGGAGGCCATAAAGGTAAATAATCTCCAGAGGCGACAAAGTCAGATCAGTAGACATATATAAGGCTGAACCTCGAAGGGGATGAATTACCGCAACGAATCTAACTAAGATGCCATGAGGACGTAGAAGTAGATCCTTTGAACGATATTTCAGTTGAACACCTTTTTCACCATATACAGGGCTTTCACCAGTTTGCATGGACTCTGTATTACAAAAGAGAGATTTAAGTTTCACTTTATCTCCGTATTTTCTGGGGCGTCCTCTTTTCCGTTTTTCGCAAATTTTAATATATAGAAGGTAAGCAACAGCATTATGTCTTACACAAGTAACTAAATGATTTTTTTGATTCACGAGTGAAGCGATCAACCTTCTGGAGGCATAGTAGGCATCAGCAATAAAGTAGAAGGGCAGGGGAAGCTCAAGAGAATTCAACAGCAGGATTATTTTATCGAGGAGGGTCGTCTTATCCCTGTTGGAAAAGACAACGCCTTCATGGATACGGCTTGCAAGAGGGACAGCAAAGACACTTTTAAGGGCACTTGTCAAAACTGCAACAGCCTGACAGGAATGTCCCATAATGTATTGAGGTTTTGTGTTTGATTCAGACTCCTGGTGAAGAAGTTTAACAGCCGGCATTTTCTTGCCACTCTTTGGAATCTTAATACCATCGCCAACAATTAAGATCCGATCATTGACCTGTAGAATTCTTGGAAATATTTTAAGCACAGTTGATGACCAGAGTTTCGTGAGCTTTTCGATATTCAGAGAAGAAGTGTGGAAAAAGTCCAGCAGCCTGTCATAACAATATTCTTTCAATCCAAAGGCTCTGACGACACTTGTTACACCAAAAAGGTCTGGCCTTATAGTAATTCCTGCGAGACAGACAAAGAACCATAGGAAGGTTCTTAATCTTGAACATGCTGGTCTTAAATACCAAACTGCACTGCACCAATGAAACCAAAGTTCCATATTTACCCCCTGTATTTTGAAATGAAAGGCATTGAATAGTATAGCATATATATGCTATACTAAAATTTAAAATAGGAGGCTTAATTTGTTAAAATAAAGGCGAAAGGTAAATTTACAAATACGGTGCATATGACAAAGAAGAGACCTTCGAGCATTAAAAGACAAATAGATAAGATTAAAGAGGAACTTCAAGAAATTGAAGATATGCGACCTGGTTCGCTTACCATGCAGTATAAGAATCCGAAAGATAAAAAAGGGGTTTTCTATCAGTTAAGCTATACCCATAAAATGAGAAGCAAGACAGAATATGTAAGGCCCCATTTTGTTGGAGAAATTAAACAGCAAATTAAGGCATATAAAAAGTTTAAGAGGTTAATTAAAAAGTGGATTGATCTTTCAATAGAACATTCAAAAGTAACAATGGATATTACTAAACGTAATGCAATAAAATAGGTGAGAACTCGGTACTCTCAAGATAATAAGAATTGCAAAAAAAAGTGCTATTCCAAATAGCAAGGGTTTCAAACCTTGCAAAAATCGAAACCATTTTTTACGCTCAGAAAAAATATACCATGTGATAATAAAACTACTTATAATAGGGTGTGCGACAAAAATATTGGTACTGCTTTTAGGCATAAGCCCGATACTCCCAGAAATCTTCCCAACGGTTACTGAGGAAACAACAACGCAAGGCAATAATACTATTGGCTCCTTTAACCGTC
>VGWY01000311.1 GCA_016873575.1 Nitrospira sp.
CCATTGGCTGAATTAGAACCGGAGCCTCTGGATCTTTTACTAAGATAGCAAGATCTTTCAGCTTGCTATATGCTTTTCTCATAGACCCTTCGTCCTTCAGGTTTAACATAACGCCACCCAATTCTGACTTGTGAAAGATTTTCTGAGAATCAATCTTTAAAACAACCGGATACCCTATCGATTCAGAGATCTGTACGGCTTCTTCTTCGTTCTGAGCTATTTGTGTAGGAATAACCGGTATCCCGTATGCCTGGAGAATTTCCTTCGCCTCATCTAAATTCAAGAGGAGCCTTTTCTCTTCAGATGCCTTTCTGATCACTTCCTCTGCTCTATATTCATCAGGTTCAAAATCTTTGAGGATTACCTCAGGGGTCTCAAGAAGGAGGCGCACGTTGTAATCGTAACGATACATGTAGATAAAACTCCGTACAGCCTGCTCTGTTGATACAAAAGTCGGGATACCATGATCGCTCAGGAATTCTCTTGCAGATAACACCTGTTCTTCACCCATCCATGCCGTAAATACCGGCTTATACGAATATGCCTTTGCTGCAGAGGCAACAGCCTCTGCGATCTCCTTTGAGTAAGATACATAGGAAGGGGTATGGATTACGAGAACACCATCAACTCCTTTATCCATTAAGCAACTTCTCACTGCTATCTCATAGTCCTGAGGGGATGCCTCAATAAAGAGATCTACCGGGTTTTGAATATGTTTTAAATATCGAAAGTTTGTTTGAAGTTTTTCGATTGTCTCTTTGCTTAACGTTGCTAATTCGCCATCCAACTTCACAAGTGTGTCAACAGCTATGATTGCCGGACTGCCGGAATTCGTTATAATTGCGAGACGGTTGCCCTTGGGACGGCGCTGTTTAGAAAGTGATTCTGCTAAATAGAAGAGGTCAAGTGTTTCATTTACCCGAATGGCACCTGCCCTTTCGAAGGCTGCATCATACACCTTATCTTCACCAGCCATATATCCAGAATGTGTGAGTGCTACATGAGCTGAGACATCGAATTTTCCTGATTTGATTACCATAATAGGTTTGGTGGATGCAAAACTTCGGGCAGAGGTCATAAATTTACGGCCGTTTTTGATGGATTCGATATAGAGGATAATAGCCCTTGTCTCGGGATCCACACCTAAAAAATCAATGAGGTCAGAGAACCTTATGTCAATTTTTGTGCCAACAGAAATAAAATAACTGAAGCCTATATTCTTACTTGCTGCCCAATCCAGAAGAGCAGCAGAAAGAGTGGTGCTCTGGGCTATAAGGGCTATATTCCCTTTTGGTGGCAATTTTGGATAGATGCTTGCATTGAGGTTTATACTTGGCTTAATAAAGCCGAGGGAATCTGGTCCCAGTACCCTGAAACCGTACTTCTCAGAAGCATGCTCGATTTTTGTTTGCAATAGATGTGAGTTTTCAACTCTATTCTTGAAATCAAAGCAGAGTATGATAACTCCCCTGACACCCTTGAGTCCGCATTCATCAAGGGCTTCTAATATCTCTTCCGGAGGAACTGCCAATATGGCTAAATCTATTTCACGACGGATATCTGTAATCCTGGGATATGCCTCGATCCCCTGTACTGCTTCCATATGAGGGCTCACAGGATATACAGAGCCTTTGAATCCCTTACCTAAAAGATTCTTAAGGATGCGATACCCTATGGAAGCTTTATCCTCACTTGCACCGATAACCGCAATCCGCCTCGGATTGAAGAAATACTCAAGGTTTTTTACTGACACAGATGGTCTCCATAAATAAATTCTATACTTTTCAACTATAAAATACTTCCAATTGTAACCCTTCAGTCACAGGTGGTAGCCGCAACCTTTAGGTTGCGCCATTAACGCAGGCTAAAGCCTGCGGCTACCTTCAAGAACGAATCTTTACAGTTTCCCCTTCAGAATTTCATTCACTACTGATGGATCTCCAAGGGTAGATGTATCACCGAGATCTTCAGTATCACCTCTCGCTATTTTTCTGAGGATCCTTCTCATAATCTTTCCACTCCTGGTTTTTGGTAATCCCGGAGCAAATTGTATTTTATCAGGAGTTGCAATCGGCCCGATCGCATGTCTGACGTGACCTACGAGTATCTTGGCAAGCTCTTGCGTTGGTTCATATCCTTCTTTGAGTGTTACACCCATCTTCTACAGTTGAGGGCTAAAAACGCCTCATAAGAAAAGTAAAACCCAGTATTTAAGCCATTCTACGAAAACGGAATTTGAAAATACCCCTAAAATGTAGTGCCACGTTATTTTATTATTAGCTTGACATAGAAGATAA
>VGWY01000312.1 GCA_016873575.1 Nitrospira sp.
GTTTTCGTAGAATGGCTTAAATACTGGGTTTTACTTTTCTTATGAGGCGTTTTTAGCCCTCAACTGTAGAAGATGGGTCAGGGCAAAGACAATGTCAGGCACAGGGTGATTCTCTGCTCTTCAACTCAAAAACAGAGAAAGGAGGTGATGCATTTCTACAGGATAATGGACATCTTCTCAGGATGAGTTCTATAATTTAACACAGAAAAAAGGTGGGGAATAAACCTGAAACTGTGTGGGGAATAAAATTGAAACTCGAGACCCTATGCCCATTACCCCAGCAACCAACAAAAGTGGAACATGAATATCAAAGAGGAGGCGCTTTTACCTATATAGCGGCATGGGATATTCGCCGGGCGAAAATCTTTGGCCACATCGAAAAGAAAAGTGGAATCAATGCATTCAGTCATCTTGTTGATCAGGTCATGAGTCAAGAACCCTACCGATCTGCATCCAGGGTTTTCTGGGTTGTTGATAATGGTTCTTCTCACCGTGGAGAAACTTCAATAAACAGACTTCAAATAGCATGGCCCAATGCAATCATGGTCCATCTCCCTGTTCATGCCAGATGGTTGAATCAAATTGAAATCTACTTCTCAGTGATTCAACGCAAAGTGTTAACGCCAAGTGATTCTAAATCATTAGCAGATCTCAAAGATCGCTTGTTAAAGTTCCAAGAACATTATGAGCGTGTCGCCACTCCTTTTGAATGGAAATTTACACGAAAGGACTTGGCCAATCTCATGCATAAACTTTCCAATCCATTCATGTCGATGAAGGAAGCGGCATGATTAAAATACGTCACCGTAATTACGGGTTAGAGCACTTAGTGTTTCAGGTTACCCCTTGCACCTCCCTCGTACTACGTGGGTGCACTGCCGAATTCCCACGGTTGGACTTTAACCAACAAGTCATATGTTCTACACGGCATACGGACGGTTCTATTTTTTACCATTTACCTCTTTCCTCGGCCTTCCTTTTTTCCTTATTATTGCTTCTACCTGAAATTGCAACCCAGGGACAACCCCATAATTTTCATCTCTTCTTTAGATAAACGATAAAGCTTATTTATAATTTTGTAACTAATCAAACAAATTCTTTAAATCATCAGACCCTGTCTTATTTATCATGTTTGCAGTCAATTTTATTATTTCCTTTAACCCAATCTTTTTTGATACTACTATCCCGCAATGCTCTTTACCCTTTAGGTAAAACTCTTCTGCTATCGGTGCAAAATGCCTTGTATTAAATGTTAGAAGAACTCTCCCATTTCTGATTGCATATTCCAACTGCTCCTCATCTCCCTTGCCTCTCATCCCTACCTCATGGGCACTTACTGCATTATATCCTCTGCTCCTTAATACAACTGCAACTTCTGGAGAAATATCCTCATCCAGATAAAGTTTTATTTCAGCCACGCTGCCCTTTTATACTTTGTGCGAATAAAATCCTCCGAATTCTCGCGAATATACTGATCTACCTCTTCTTTATGGTCGTAATAGTAAGAAAGGGCATCATAAACCTGAGAATGTGTTAGATGTGGATACATGGCGATGATCTCATCTACCGTATAACCCATCCTCTCTAATTCAACAATAAGGCTAACGCTAATTCTTGTTCCCACAATTACAGGTTCTCCGCCACATACTCCTTTTTTTCTTTCTATATAAAGGTGCTTCTTTCGTTTTTGCTCTCTTTCTATTGAAAGTGGCATTTTATCCTCCTCTTTTTTTAAAAGGAATTTAGAAAATATCTTACATTATCAAAATCGCTTTTCAGTGAGTCGAAGCATGAGGGTCAGGTCTTGCAATATCACTTTTATTCCCTCGCTCATTTCGTTTTTCCAAGACCACTTAAACCTCTGTAAAACTAATTCTGTCGTGCCTCAAGGTGTTCTAATCGTCTCTTTAAAGATACAACTTCACTTTCAATCACTGTTATGCGACGATCCAATTCAGCGAAAGAAAACTTGATCATAGATTTGGCCTCTCTAAATTCTTCTTTGACTTCTTGACGGAAACGTTCAAGTTTCTCATCAACATTAGTAATTCCTTCTGCCACAAGTTGTATCTTATGCTCTAATGATTCTGCTACTACACCAAAATGTCTCTTAATTTCTTCAATATCACCTTTTTCCATTTTCAAGATATCTCCTCAAATTATAAAATGTTTAGGGGGTCTGGGGGTCGGGGTCTGGGGGTCAGGTCTTGCAATGACACTTTTATACCCTGATTCCTTTCAATCCTTTTTCCCTCACCAATCAAAACTCTGCAAAACGATTATTAAAGAAAAATA
>VGWY01000313.1 GCA_016873575.1 Nitrospira sp.
TATTTGTTTTGAATATGTTACAAAACGCAGGCTAAAGCCTGCGGCTACCAGAATGGGACTTTTGCAAGAGCCTCTTATAGTAATAATTATCCTTCTGTTCAGTTTTCATCTGTATATACTTGTACTAACCTGAATTCCCATGTTAGTTTTTTGACCTAACACCATGCTATCCAAAAATAAAACGAAGTATTTTATTCCCTATCCAAGGTATAGGGGTTTCAATTTCTTCAAAACCAGCAGCTTTAAGCAATGGATTGTGTGCACGTTTTTGAAAGCGAACAAGGATTTCCTCTTTCTCAATACTTATTTGAGCAGTAGCATTTATAAAGTCTCTGAAGATATGACGTGATTTTGCAGTATTGTATCCATTTCCTATCTGTGATCCAATCAATCTATAAAGGCTGCTTGCCATAAGTGTCAGCTGAAGATCACAATCCACTTTCATAGCAACAGCAGAAGATAGGGCATCCATATGGAAAAAATCAATGCCATCTGCAATGGCATTTTCTATGATCATTCTTTTTGCATACCGTCCAAGCAACTTAGAAGCAGGACGGTTCAATTGATTGGTCATCAAAACTGTTGGCTCTTCATGCCCAAGATCCATGATCGTCAATTGTCTGATAAAACCCTCATATTCATCAAGAGAGACTTTCTGATCTAAAATTCGGGGAGTTCGATATGCCCTTGCAATATTGTCAAGCTCTATCCTCCTCCATGCAGATACTGGAGTTCTGTATATCTCTTCAAGCATCTTTTTCGATCTTCTTCTCAGTGTAATAAACTTGATCCCCATCTGATTAATACGATTAAGATTTGAATAAGTAGTCAGCTTTGAATCAAAAATCAACTCCTCAGGGAAGTGTCCAGTTCTCCTTTCCCAGAATTCGATAAAACGAAGGATTTCATCATTTTGCTGCTCTTTACGCAATTGTGCATTTGCATAACAGAAGATATTTTTGTCAGCATCTCTGGCTAAAAAGGCCAAGATTCCCTTCTGACGACGGCTGCGTTTTGAAACATAGTGTTTCTCAACAAGGGCATCCTCTCCATGGAAGGGAATTGTATGAAAATCCAGATCAAATGAGACACCCCTTTCTATACCAAGCTTTCCTACAGCATCAAACCACAACTGCATAACCTTTGGATAACAATGGGGATGAATACGACAACTGTACTCTGTAAGAAAAGACCGCTTGGGAATTACGTTTAATCCAGCAAACAGCGGTAACCCTTCATCGAAAACAAAACTCATGACGTGACTATGCCTGGCATTACCAAACAGCTTCAGCGC
The DNA here is from genome assembly GCA_016873575.1 of Nitrospira sp. GTDB lineage: Bacteria > Nitrospirota > Thermodesulfovibrionia > Thermodesulfovibrionales > SM23-35 > VGWY01. Next base: position 1,295 of record VGWY01000313.1, read on the forward strand.
AAGAAGGCTTCTCATGGCATGAGCAGCAGGTATCATCTTCGATCCGGGGAAACCAGCTTCCTGTAGTATTTCATCCAGAGGTATCCTGACCAAATAGGGTAAAAATAGGAATATGCCTCCAAATTGAGTACGGAATCTCCTGAACCCAAGTTGAAGATTTCTCACATCAGCTACATCCGCAGTATCTGGCCTGACCTTGTTTGGTCTTTCATCATCACGTCGTCTTGGTAAACGGGCAAAACCTTCTTCCTTAAGAATGATAGATATGCTTACAGTACTCAGTGAAGTCCCTGCTTCCTCAAGCCCCCTTTTGATATCATAGACTGATAGATTCTGTTTCCTCATAGTAATTACCTGATCACGAGCATGATCTTTCTTCGGAGAGGTCTGGGGACCCTTTGGGGGAGGTAGAAAAAACTGACGGTCTGGATTCTGTCTGAACTGGTGACACAGCAGACGAAAGCTTCCAGGTGTATAGCCGAAACGACTTGCTGCTTCTTTTGAAGGGAGTCCTTCAATAAAGTAGGCCCTGAGGGCCTCGTATTGGCGATGTGTGGAGTTAGAAGGTTCAAGAAAGATTTTTGCATATTTAGTTAGTTTTAATGGTTCACTGTTAAACATATATCCACTATATCATCCTTAAAGTGCATATGTCAAGTAATTCTTTGTGAATAGTATTATGAGCGTTATTTACTTGATATTTATTACATAGTGTGGACATTTCTTACAATGAATGTATTGTGTAATTACCTGTAGCAATATTTATAACTATGTGGAATAGCAATTATAAGTTAATAGTATATATAACACTATCTTGGCTAAACTGCTATTATCAACAAGATGTGCGGTTTCTTCTCTGAAGTTATGTTAGAATTATTTCACTGCGTGGGAATCAAGGCTAATACATTATCTGATATGTTCTTTATAAATCAAAGTGGTAATAAATATGGATGGGCTGTAGGTAATAGTTGGACATGTCCCCCATTTTTAG
>VGWY01000314.1 GCA_016873575.1 Nitrospira sp.
ATTCAAGCTTTTTTTTGTTTGTAATAAATAAAAGAGATATTTGTTCTTATTCTCAGTGTCTCTGTGCCTCAGTGGTTAAAGTTCTCTTTCAATATAAATACGAAAGAGGGAAATAATATTAAGGAAGGGATACAACAAAATGGTTAAATTTTTTGAGAAAGCACCCTATGCACCAGTAGAGTATGTCTATGATGTTGAAGAGATACTCTATAAAGGTAAAAGCAAATTCCAGGAAATAATGGTAATACGAAATTCCCATTTCGGCAAAATGCTCATCCTTGATGAAGTTGTTCAATTAACGGAAAGAGATGAGTTCTTCTACCATGAAATGCTCACTCATGTTGCCATGCATGCCCATCCAAATCCAAAGAAGGTCATTGTGATCGGCGGAGGGGATGGAGGAACAGTTCGGGAGGTCTTAAAACACAAAACTGTAGAAAAGGTTTATTTTATAGAGATAGATGAAGAGGTAATAAATATTTCAAAAAGATTTTTCCCAACAGTATCCTGTAGTATTGACGATCCTCGTGTGGAGATAAAGATTATGGATGGTGCGGAATTTATCATGAGGAAAAAATCTTCAGATATTGACATTGTTATCGTAGACTCTACAGACATCATAGGCTTTGCAAGAAGTCTTTTTTCAGATGAATTTTTTATGACAATAAAGGACTGCATGAAAGAAGAAGGTATGTTTGTTACCCATTCAGAGTCACTCCATTTTCATGAGGATATGGTTATTGAAATCCAGGAAATATTGAAAAAGGTATTTCCCATCGTTGACCTGTATACTGCTCCCATCGCAACCTATCCTGGTAACTGGTGGACATTTGCCTGTGCATCAAAAAAATACACCCTCCGAGAACTGAGAACGCCTCACGAGATTAATACCAAATTCTACGATAAGGAAATACACCTTCAGAGTTTCATGACAGAAGGCTTATATAAAAGGCTTATGGATAGAACCCTGAAATGGTAATATTTGTACCAGTGCCGTAAAGTATTAAATTTCTTGACAAGTAACGAACACCTTTGTCATTCCGCACTTGATGCGGAATCCCGGGTTTCCCGTGAAAACGGGAATCCAATTCCTTTGTATAGTTCCCTGCTTTCGCAGGGACGGCGTCTGGATTCCTGCTTCCGCAGGAATCGACATGAGCCTTTGGCTCACAAAGGAACATGAAAATACCATATACACTCCCCCTTTGGTAAAGGGGGATGGAGGGGGATTTTAAGAACAAATGTTTCGAGTTATTAATCATAAAATCTCCCCCTCCCCCTCTTTGCCAAAGAGGGGTATTTTCGGGTCAATGACGATAAAAGGATTTCGATAAATTTTTACATATACACATAGGGGTCATATAGGGATTTTTAAACACAAATGAGCAAGGACATAAAAATCAGCGATAACTGGTTCCTTGATAAGGATAGCAAATACAGGTGGATATGTCACAGGGTAAAGAAATGTCTCCTGTCCACAAAAACAACATTCCAGAAGGTCGAGATTTTTGATTTATACAACCTTGGCCGTGTTGTTGTCCTCGATGACAAAATCCAGTCTGCTGAGGCAGATGAATTCATTTACCATGAGGCCATTGTGCATCCTGCCATGATTACACATCCATCTCCCGAGACTATATTGATCCTTGGCGGAGGCGAAGGAGCAACATTACGAGAGGTCAACAAACATCCAACAGTCAAAAAAATTGTCATGGTGGATATTGATGAGGAATTTGTTCGTCTTTGTAAAAAACACCTCAAAAAATGGCACGGTGGTTCCTTTAGCGACAAAAGGGTTGAGTTGATCTTTTCCGATGCAATGGAATATATCAAGAGAACACTATCAAAGTTCGACGTTATCATTGCTGACCTCAGTGATCCTGTTGAAGAAGGCCCGGCTCAATTTCTTTATACAAAGGAGTTCTATTCTTCTATAAAAAAGACCTTAATGCCGAACGGGATATTTGTGACTCATGCAACAGAAGCCTACTACACACAGAACAAAAGCATCTCTATCGAGATTTTTAAGAAATTTTCTGATGTTTTCCCAATATCAGATTTCTATTATGAATATGTCCCGAGTTTTGGTACTCTATGGTCATTTATTATTGGTTCTCTCACATACAGCCCAGCGAAATTGTCTTCTGTGATCATTGGTAACAGGTTGAAAAAAAGAGGACTCAATAACCTTTCCTACTATGATCAGGAAACACACAAAAGATTGTTTTCTATACCTAAATGTATTGGAAATTATTTATAGAATTTCTTGTCAAC
>VGWY01000315.1 GCA_016873575.1 Nitrospira sp.
GCAACTACAACCCCGTTAGGGATATTTTGACTAGTGGTTCCATAGTATGGATTGACGTTAGGTGGAGGATTATTAGGTGTCCAAACTGCTCCGTTAAAATTATAGAGTGTACCCCAGTCCCATAGTCCGTCTAAGGACATTGAGACAGGAACCGCTGATGAATTGCCAGGAGCTATAAACAATCCTAAAAACAGTAGCAGTAATACAGCTAAAATTTTCTTCATTTCTTTCACCTCCTTTCTTTCAAAATTTAATCCGCTTAAAAGCTTATTTCTCATCTCTATAACCTCCTTTCTTATTTCCCTTAGTTTCAATTCAGGTTTCATTACACTTAAATTTAAAGCAACTATTGTGCCAGTTTTAAAGTGCTTGAATTTAAAGGAAATTTTTAGGAATGCTTTCTATGGGGGGCTATTTCTGTAAAGTTTTCCGACAGGTGAGTGTAAAAAAACTTTACAGTTTTATGATTCCTCCCAAAAATAGAGATAGACAATCTAACACCTTGATATGTTTGTCATTGCGAGCACCCGAAGGGTGCGTGGCAATCTCTTTGCAAAAAGGCGAGATTGCTTCGTTTCACTCGCAATGACAGTTTCTATCTCTATTTCTCGGATTCCTCAACAACCTTGATTTTGTATTTATTAATGAGGTCGTGAAGGGTTGGTCTGCTTATGCCGAGCTCTTCTGCCGTCTTGCTGATATTCCCGGCATTTCTTGTAAGAGCCTTCTGTATGATCTCAAGTTCTACTTTATGGCGGACATCTTTCAGGGTAGCAGGAGCATTATCTGAGATGAATACACTCACCTCTGGCGCCTTTAATAACAAATCATAGGGACTTATCAGCTTATCATCTGCCATCACTACTGCCCGCTGAACCTTGTTTTCAAGCTCTCTGACATTTCCTGGCCATTCATATGTTTCTATGGCTTTGATTGCCTCGGGACTGAAGCCTTTAATATTCTTCTTGTGATTATAATTAAATCGTGCGAGAAAGCTGTTAGCGAGGAGCAATGTGTCATCACCACGCTCCCTGAGTAAAGGGAGCGGTATTGTTATAACACCTATTCTGTAATAAAGGTCTTCCCTGAACTTACCTTCTTTTATTGCCTTCTGTAAGTCAGTATTGGTAGCTGCAATGATGCGTGTATCAATCTCTATCTCCTCTCGTCCACCTACCCTCTGAATTTTTTTATCCTGAAGAAATCTCAGGAGTTTTACCTGAAGCTGGATTAGAAGTTCACCAATCTCATCAAGAAAAAAGGTTCCGGCATTCGCCTTTTCAATCATACCAATCCTGCGAGTCTTTGCATCGGTAAATGCACCCTTTTCGTATCCAAAAAGTTCTGACTCTATCAGGGTATCAGGTATGCCACCGCAATTAATGGGGATAAATGGCCCATCCTTCCTGAGGCTCCTATTGTGTATTGCTTTTGCTACCAGTTCCTTTCCTGTACCGCTTTCACCTGTTATCAGTATCGTAGCCTCTGAAGCTGCTACCTTATGGATTGTTGCAAAGACTTCCTGCATGTTCGGACAATTTCCTATCATACCCTCGAAGCTATCTCCTGTATTGAGAACATTCTGCATTTTTTTATTTTCCTGCTCTATGTGATAGAGATAGGATGCCCTCTTTAAGATTATTTTGAGTTCTGACATCTCTATCGGTTTTTGGTAAAAATCATACGCTCCCATGGAGATAGCCCTGTGAGCACTTTCCCTATCATTATTTCCCGTAATCACAATGACCTTTGTAGAGGGATTCTCTTCAAGGATATCCTTCAGGCAAGCAAATCCCTCATCAGTTCCATCAGGGTCGGGAGGTAGACCGAGATCAAGGGTAACAATACCGGGTTTTTCCTTCCAGAGCAATTTTGTTGCTGTTTCTCTGTTGGTGGCTGTGATTATCCTGTAATCCTTTGATAAACCCCACTTCAACTGGGTAATTATATCTTTGTTATCTTCTATGATTAGTAGCTTTTCCATGACCCTCACCTGTCATTGCGAGCGAAGCGAAGCAATCTCATATTTTCTCATACAGATCCAGCCATTCTTTATTCATACTGTTAATCAGGTTAATTTTCTTCTGTCTTGTTCCAGCTTTTATTTGTTTTTCTCTCAAGATAGCATTTTCAGGATATTCAAAGACCTCATAGTAGACAAGTTTTATAATGTTGTATTTATTTGTAAATCCATTAACTAATTTTTCTTTGTGTTCATAAACCCTCTTTTTCAGATCGTTGGTCATACCTGCATATAGAACGGT
>VGWY01000316.1 GCA_016873575.1 Nitrospira sp.
GACTATATAAGTGAGATTCTAAAAAAGGATTTACCGAGTAATGCGAGCTGCATAAAGGCACGAGGGCCTCTTATAACTCCTGATCTTGTGGTTCTTCGTCCCGAAATTTGCAAAGGGTCCACTCCAAAACAGCTTGAAGGCGATCTGTCGAGAATAATCGCTGTAGAGGGTAAAAAACTGGAACGAGCTAAAAGCGGAATGATTGCAAGGGTGTCAGGGCTGGATTATAACACTACACCTCCCTGCGGGACTGTTCGTATCTATGATTCAGCCAATCGTCCTCTTAACATACGATGTTTTTATCTTTTCATCTGCCAGGAGCCTGATCTGGATAGAAAAGGCTATTTCAGGTTGACGGCGCTTGTGCTTTGTGATGGCAATATGTTGAATCAGGATTTCAACTTCTATCTGTCTATTGTTGGTGAAAGGACAAAACAGATAGGATTGGGAACGTATAAAGACGGCTTTAATCGGCAGCGCCCCATGCTGGTATTTGCCAACCCGTTAGGCGCTAAAGAGATGGATCGTCGAGTAACCCTTATTCATCCTGACAAAAGTCTTCATGAACACTATAAAAACCTATCGTTATCAAATATCTTGCGGCGCTCTATATCAGAAGGCAAGTTTAATGAATTTTATTGCTACCGATTTGATAAAGATATCCCGACAGATTGGAAAATATCCACATTGGTTGACCCTTTTCCGGTTCCTGAACGTGAAATAAAGACTCAACCACGGGGAAAATTCAGGCTCGACTTTAGGCTGCCGGAATAGGAGAAAACTTAGAAGATTGATGTTTGGGCGCTGAGATACTTAGCGTCTGTCAAATCTTGCTGCTTGTATAACATATCAATATCGTCTTCAATCTGGCTTTCAAAATCGGTCAACAATATCTTCATCAGTTTCAACTGTCTAATTTGAGATATTCGGCTCACTATCTGCCCCATAAGAACAACACGTATGTCATTCCTGCTTAGATGCCTTCCTGCTTTATTAAAACGGATAATCCGGTCTTTTGCAGAGTCTTTAGCATTGTTCCAGAGATCTATTTCTATAGAGTCCTTCAATTGCCACTCGCTTCGCTTGCGGCATACCAAAATAATATCCAAATCAATAGGCTCTTTTGCCTGCTGTTTTGGAGCGGCCACCGACATTTCCGCCTTAACAGGATGGGTAACGGTCAGAACGAAGCCGCTTTCCACAATGGCTTCTAAAACAGATATCCAGCCCTCATGCCTTGAATGGTGATAAGTAAAGATCAGGAGTCCTTCGGGTCTTAAAATTCTGTTACATTCTTTGAATACGCTGGATAGATTACTTGAGAATGTTTCAGGGTCTATGTGCTGCACCTCGCCTGCTGTTCTTGTAGTTGCCCCTTTGAAAATACCTTTGTTTCCCAATATATGTCTAATCCATACATAAAAAAAGTCAGCCAATTCAGAATAATGGACATTGTCGAAAAATGGAGGGTCTGTTACCACAAGGTCTACGCTGTTGTCAGGAAGGTCAGTAAAAGAAGAATCACCACATGACAGATAAGCATCCATATTCTTTTCATCAAATTCTTTAAAAGATTTTGCAATGGTTGTACCCAATGAACGGCTTAAACCGAAGACCTTGCTTCCGGTCAATTTTCTGTCTATCCTTTCTACTCTTAGATCAAACGGATTTTGTCGGTAATCGAGCGCCCTGAGAAGTCTGCTCCGGAATAATGTCGAGAAAGAGCCGGAGCTTTTAGGTGTTCCCCACAGGTTAGCCTCCAGAGGAGTTCTCTCTGGTTTCAAGATGTGATGCGAAAACATATGCCTTACCGCACCGGTTCCCTCCCCTTTAAATGAGGCAAACATATTGTTGAACTCCAGACAACCGGAGAAGAGACAGGTAAATAATGAGCGCATCGAGTCGTCTTTTATTTCCTTTATCCTTTCAGCGAGGATAGACAGGCAAAGAAGTTGTCTATCATTGAACATTTGATACCAGTATTTATAGTTATAATTCAAAATCTGGTTTGTATTATAGCCAGGCTCTATCGAGACAAGCGGGTAGGGATTTTTCCTTTTGGATAGCTCTTTCGATGCCTTTGAATAGAGGTCTTCGTCAAACATATCGATTGCTTGATATTCCTTTGTCTCACCATCATTCAGGACAAGCTTTGCATACATCCTGTGTGAAGGGGGTTCCGCTGACATTTTTACTGCCTTTGCTATTGAGAATTTTT
>VGWY01000317.1 GCA_016873575.1 Nitrospira sp.
CCTGATAGCCAGAGTGCTGCACGTAATGCACCCCTCGCAAAGGTATCCCTGCTCGATACCTTATGCGTAACCTCAATCCTTTCGCCGAGTCCGCCAAAGATGACCGTATGCTCTCCCACAATATCACCTGCGCGTATTGTCTGTATCCCGATCTCCTTTTTTGTCCTCTCTCCAATAATCCCCTTCCGTGCATATACAGCAACCTCATCGAAATTTCTCTTCATAGAATCTGCAATGACCTGTGCCATCTTCAATGCAGTTCCACTCGGTGCATCCTTTTTCATCCTGTGGTGTGCCTCAATAATCTCAATATCGTAATCGTCTCCAAGTACCCTCGCAATATCCTGTAATGCCTTGAGGAGAAGGTTTACACCCATGCTCATATTCGATGCCATCACACAGGGAATCTTCTTTGTGAGTTCAACGACTTCCTTCATATCATCTTTTGTAAAACCAGTTGTGCCTATGACCATAGACTTGCCTTTTGATGAAGCAATCCGTAGATGTTCCTTTGATGCCTCAACAGTAGTAAAAGAAATGACTAAATCAGCATCGTCAATAATTGACTCGAGGCTATCAACAAGTTTTACACTGGTCTCTCCGATACCAACGATGGTTCCGATATCTTTCCCTGTATCCTTATGACCTTTTCTCTCAAATGCACCTGCAAGTTTGAGCCCTTCATATTCCTTCGAAAGTGCAGTAATCCTGCTGCCCATCCTTCCTGCTGCCCCCGCAACCGCTATCCTGACCATAAAAACCTCCATTCTTAAAGGGGTTTATACTGAAACACCTGCAACCATTTAAGACATATAATATAAGATACAAGAAAATAAGGCAAAGTAACAAACCAGATTTTTTGATATAATTTAAAAATTAACCTTTTTACATTTTTTCTCTGTGAACTCTGTGGCTTTGTAATGTTTTATGAGAAATTTATCTAAAAGGAGCATACATATTCATGGCAAATGAAGACCTATCGAAATTAAAAATAGATAAGTCCACAACGGGTAACTATATTACGCGACGCAGGAAACCATTTTACCTGCTGATTGCAATAATACTCATCGCAGTAATCGGATTATTATACCTTCAGGGCATCTTTTCTCCTGCTGTTCAGGTAGAAGCTGTCAGCGTAACAAAGGTGTATCCTTCCCAGACCTTTACCCTGTTGAATGCCAGCGGCTATGTTGTAGCACAGCGCAAGGCTGCAGTAGCGTCAAAGGTTACCGGCCGTCTTGTTTCGCTTGATGTTGAAGAAGGAAGTCATGTAAAAGAGGGACAGATAATAGCCCGTCTGGAAAACGAGGATGCGAAAGCTTATCGTGATCAGGCAGAAGCCAATCTGAACACTGCCCGTTATAACTTAGAAGAGGCAAAGGCTGAGCTTCATGATGCTACTCTTTTATTCAATCGGAATAAGGAGTTACTGAGCAAGGGGTTTGTATCTCAAACCGAATTTGATATTTCTGAAGCACGTTATAAAAAAGCAGTTGCAGCAGTTGATGCAGCAGAGTCGCTGGTTAAATCTAATGCTGCTGCCCTGAAGAATGCAGATGTATCAATTGAATATACCCTGATTCGGGCACCCTTTGATGCTGTAGTATTGACCAAGAATGCAGATATTGGTGATATCATTACTCCATTGGGAGCGGCTGCAAATGCCAAAGCTGCTGTGGTGACTATTGCTGACATGAATTCGCTTCAGGTGGAGGCGGATGTCTCAGAATCAAATCTGGGGAAGGTGAAGGCAGGTCAGCCATGTGAGATTCAACTGGATGCCTTACCTGATTCTCGATTCCGGGGTGTGGTACATACAGTTGTTCCGACTGCAGACCGTTCTAAGGCTACAGTAATGGTAAAAATCCGCTTTAAAGATAAAGACAATCGTATCTTGCCGGAGATGAGTGCAAAGGTAGCCTTCCTGTCGAGAGAGGTAAAATCAGAAGAACAGAAACCTCGTACTGCTCTTAACCCATCAGCTTTCCTAACGCGAAACGACAAGAAGTCGGTTTTCCTCATCAAAGGAAACCGTGCGATAGAAACACCGATAAATGTCGGAGCACAACTGGGTGACATGATTGAGGTGCTGAGCGGGGTAAAAGCAGGGGACAGTGTAGTTCTTAAGCCCCTAAATAAGATAAAAAGCGGCTCACGGATAAAGGTCATAGAAAAATAAATGGGGAACAAGCCACCCATTGTAGAGATAA
>VGWY01000318.1 GCA_016873575.1 Nitrospira sp.
ACCCGAAGGCAGAGGCATTAGCTCACAGGGTTGTCTTTTTAGAAGACGGGAGGATAAAGACTTGAAAAAGATACTTATTGCTATCGGCTTGATATTCTTATTGATTACATGTTATGTCGTATTCTCTGATAAAAAAGGCATTGAATCAAAGCCGGAGGTTATGCCGAAAACCGACACTGTGAAATATGTAGCTGCAGAGGGAAAGGTAGAGGCAATGCCTGGGCTTGAAGTAGAGGTAGGCAGTGAAATAGATGGAAAGATAGCAGAGTTTTTTGTAGAAGAAGGTGATCATATAAAAAAGGGGGAATTAATAGCTCGGTTGGAAAACAGGGATATTCAGGCAAAACTGAAAGAGGCAGAGGCCGAATTAGCTGTGACAAAATCAAGGCTTAAAGAGGTGGCATCAGGAGCGAGGGATGAGGAGATAAAAAAATCAAAGGCTGCACTTGAAGGGGCTGTTGCTGATATGGATATGGCAAAGAAAGAACTTGAAAGATATGAAAGACTTTTTAAAGAAAGCGTTATTACAAAGTCTTCCATGGACGATAAAGAAAGGGCATTTAAGGTTTCAGCGGCAAGGGTAAAAGAAGCGGAAGAAGAAGTAAGGCTTTTGGAAAAGGGGCCACGACAGGAGACATTACAGTTCCATGAAGATGCTGTAAAACGTGCTGAGGCTGCAGTGGAATATTATAAAAGAATTCTTGAAAAGACATTTATAATCGCCCCGATTACCGGAAAGGTCATCCGAAAATATCTTCAAAAGGGTGAAATGGTAAGCAAAGATGTACAGCCATATCTGATTGCCATTGCTGATGTTGAAAGGATAAGGATCAATGCCGAGGTGGATGAGACTGATATAGGCAGAATTAAGATCGGAGACCCGGTTGAGGTAACGTCCTATGCATATTCAGGCGAGGTTTTTAAAGGGGTGGTGCAGGAAATTTCCGACTATGCCGGGATAAGAAAGGTAAAGCCCAATAATCCCGCAAAAAATCTGGATATGAAGATCGTTCAGGTTAAGATATATCTCAAGGATAAAGTTCCATTCAGGCTTGGGATGACAGTGGATGTAAGGATAATGCCAGGACATTAAACCGAAAAAATTCGCAAGAATGGAATAGCGTTATCTGTTCGGCAATGATAAGATTATCAGCATGGCATCAAGAAGCGATACGATTACAGACCACAGGGAACGACTGAACAGGGTACTCGTATATATTCAGGAGAATATTGACAAGCCATTGTTACTGGCAACCCTTGCTGATGTTGCTTGTTTCTCGCCGTTTCACTTTCACAGAATCTTTCAGGCATATGCTCAATGATTATATTCGTAGAATTCGCATGGAACGAGCTGCCATGCAATTGTACCATTCCGAAGAATCTATAACATCTATTGCCCTCAATGCAGGTTATGAGACATCGGCAGCATTTACTAAGGCATTCAGATTTCACTTCGGTAAGAACCCTACTGATTTCAAAAAGAGTAAGAAATTTTCTTTAACCATAAAATTACCGGATTTAAAAACAAAAGACCTGGAGGTAAAAACAATGCAGCCTGAAATACGTACATTACCGGAACAAAAAGTCCTTTTTGTCAGAAAGACAGGAAAATACGATAAGGCAGCTTCTGAAGCATGGTCAACACTCATGAAATTCGCGTATCCCCGCCGGACAAAACCCGAGAACTTGCGAACAGAAATTTATGTCCCGATTGAATAAGAGATTATCAGACCCTGCCCTGAGATTCTGGTTCAGTATTTCCCTTCTTCTTTCTCCTATTTCTATCAAGCCCAATAGTGGACCGTCAGAATAAGTATCATTCGGATATCTTTGCTTCATGTAATGATAGTAATCCCACAATAGTTTTTTAGATTCATCGTTATCATAGAAACCGAGCAGAACACACAGGACTAAAATTACACAAACCTTTCTGTTATTTGCCTGACTTAATAATGTCAATAATCTCATCCGAATAATTTGTTCTAGTCCTGTATAATATTCTGACTGAAAGCACTTATGCTCTCCCTGCCTATATTGTTACTTACGTTCAACAACCTGAGCCTAAAAAATGAGTCCTTGAAGCCAACAAATCCTTTATTTAAGCCATTTCTCATTTTAAATCCTCAAAAAGTGTAGTGCAAATAAAACGCATTTATATCACAGAAAAAGCTTGACTTACAGCT
>VGWY01000319.1 GCA_016873575.1 Nitrospira sp.
AAAAAGAAGGTTTAATCGTAAAACACCACTGCCCAGTAAAATGGATATTGTAGTGCCACGCCCTTTTTATGTCGCTGTAACTCATTGTTATTACTTGATTATTTTTTTGCAAGTGTTGAAGATGGGTGAAGGTTTACACTTCTGTAAGGGATGATGTAAGGGATGATCGAAAGTCTTCAAAGCCCTAACTTCTCAAACACTTTAACGATAACTGTATTTGATATGACTATCCCGTTTCTGGTAAGACTGAGATAACCATTCTTAACCTCAAGATACCCATCATCAATCAATTCTCTTGACGCATCAAGGATATTCAATCCGAGATCTTCTGACTTCGGAATGTTTATCCCTCCTGTCTTTCTCAGTTCCAGGAATATGAATTCCTTAAGGGCATCTACACGGGTGAGCCTGGTTGATTCAATCTCTGGAATTGTACCATTGTTCAAATTTTCAATATATTGCTTAATGTCCTGGGTATTTCTTAATCGCACATCATTGTAAAATGAATGTGCCCCTGCCCCAGCTCCAATATATTCTCCTCTATCCCAGTAATTAAGATTATGGATGCATTTGTATCCTGGTAATGCAAAGTTGGATATCTCATAATGTTCGTAGCCATGGCCTATAAGATAGTCAATTACATGGTTGTACATTTCAATTACTAAATCTTCATCCGGCATCTGAATTTGATTACATAATCCCCCCTTCCCCCCTTTTGTAAAGGGGGGTGAGGGGGAATTATTTTCATTGGATTTTACTAACCTGTACAGCGGTGTATCTTCTTCAAGCGTAAGTTCGTAAGCAGAGATATGGTTTGGTAAAAATCCGATAGCCTTTGAAATGGTCTTATGCCATAAATCCATTGTCTGCCCAGGGATTCCATACATGAAATCTATCGAAAAATTATTCATACCTGCTTTTTTCATCAATTCCAATAATCTTAATGAATCTTCTGAAGTATGAATCCTTCCGAGCAGTTTGAGTTCATTATCATGAAATGATTGTATTCCGATACTGAGCCTATTCACGCCGAGTGAAAGGAGAGTATTGATTTTAGATTTGTTGATAGCGCCGGGATTTGCCTCAACTGTTATCTCAACATCAGGTGATAAATGAAAATTGTCCCTGATACATTGAAAGAGTTGTTGAAAAGATTCACCAGGAAGGAGAGAGGGTGTACCACCACCTATATAAATTGTCTTTAATGTATTCGCAAGGTCTTTTTTAAGGTATAGTTCTTTACATAAGGCATCAATATAAGCTTTTACAGTTGATTCATCATATGAGACAGAAAAGAAATCGCAATAGAGGCATTTTTTTATGCAGAAAGGAATATGAATATAAAGGAATTCAGGCATAGATTTTAAATTTTATTCACTTGAAAATGCTTCTATACCTTATCTGTCATTCCGACTTGTTCGGAATCCTTCTTCTCTCAAGAAAGATTCTCGATACGAGTCTCGGAATCGAGTAGTACCGACTTCGCTGAGAGTCGCTCCGACCCGACAAGCGGGAATGACATCCAGACGAATATGGTCATTTTACTTTCAGTACTGCAAGGAATGCCTCCTGCGGTAGTTCTACCCTTCCCAACTGCTTCATCTTTTTCTTCCCCTCTTTCTGTTTTTCAAGCAGTTTTCTTTTCCTGGTTATATCCCCGCCATAACATTTTGCAATGACATCCTTCCTGAGCGGTCTTACGCTTTCCCTCGCTATAATCTTATTTCCTATCGCAGCCTGTATGACAACCTCAAACATCTGTCTTGGTATAATCTCTTTAAGTCTTTCAGTCAATTCACGGCCTTTGTAATACGCTTTGTCCTTATGGACTATCAACGAAAGTGCATCAACAACTTCTCCATTCAGGAGAATATTCAGTTTAACGAGATTCGATTCTCTATACCCAACAAACTCATAATCCATAGAAGCATACCCTTTCGACAGGGACTTTAATCTATCATAAAAATCCCATAGGATCTCATTTAATGGCAGTTCATACTCGACCTTTATTCTGTCTTTTCCGATAAAACTAAAACTCTTCTGAATACCCCTTTTTTCCTGACAGAGGTCAAGTATCGGACCAATAAAATCCCTTGGCATAAATATCGTCGCAACGACCAAGGGTTCTTCGACCGTCTCGTATTTCTCAGGAAGCATTGCTGGATTCTCTATATAGGAAA
>VGWY01000320.1 GCA_016873575.1 Nitrospira sp.
CTCCACCCTTATCTCCTTTCTTGCCATAAGACCTCCGTCGTTTAGTTTTAACAGATATCTTATGACATGCCAAAAGGTGGGGAATTATCCTGATCCCAAGTGGGGAATTATTCTGAAACTAACTGGGGAATTCTTTTGGAACTAAGTGGGGATTTTCGCTGAAACTCGACACGGACTTCTGTTTCTGGAGAAATACAATCTTTAACCATTGTAATGCATGATGAACTCGATATTGGTACATTACGAGCAATTGTAAGACAAGCCAGTCGTTTTATTCCTGAAGATCAACTCAAAAAGGAATTTTATTCTGATTAATCATCAATACCGTCCAAAAAGGCAATAAGGTCAGGTTCTGGGTCTTCAATCTTCACTTAACAAGACTGTTAATCCGTGGGCATATGAAAATATTTAAAGCCAATGATTTTAGGAAAAAATTCAGGTAAAATAAAGGCAGCAGGAGGTAAGTATGAGTGTGCCATATAAATATCATTCTATTGTAAAGGAAAATGGCACAATTGAATTACCAAAGCTTCCACTCCCAAAAGGGGCAAAAGTTGAGGTAATCATACTTCCAGATGAAGAATCTTTTGAAATGATGCAGGCAGCAGAAAGCAGCCTGAAATTTTGGGATAATCCGATAGATGACGCTATCTGGAATAATGCTTAAAAAGGAGGTGATGGTATGGCAAATGTTAAGGAAAAAATAATTAAGGAAGTTGAAAAAATACCAGAAGAGAAAATTGCCGAACTTTATAATGTTGTCCACCTCTTCAGAGTGGGGATTGAGAGTAAGAAGAAAACCGCTAAAGACCGTCGTAGTGAAGCTGTAAATTTTTTTGGTATTTGGAAAGATATGTCTCCGAAGGAGAATGCGGTACTTGACGAGATTCAATCAAGGCGTGAAAGGACATACAGAGAAAGGGTTGTGTGAGAAAATATCTATTAAATACCAACATCGTCTCTTATTACCTCAAAGGCATTGAAAGTCTTATATGAAATTCCCCGCAGTAGAGACTGCGGGGAGTTTCATATAGAAAAAATTTGATAATCGTTAAATCAAAAAACGATATTCCTCTCAGGCTTACAAAGGAGCGATGGAGTCATATTGTATTGAGACATCCTGAATTGGATGATCAGAAAGAGCGGGTATTGGAAACTGTAACCGATCCCGATTTAATTCAACAAGGAGATTTTGGCGAACTCATTGCGATCAGGTTTTACGACAAGACACCATTAACATCAAAGTTTTTGGTTACAATATATAAAGAGGTTACGGATATAGAGGGGTTCATAATAACTGCTTATTACTCGGCAAAACCTTCTGAAAGGAGGCGAACAATATGGAAGCGATAAAGATACTTGAGAAAAAGGAGAATCTTAACTGGGACTACGATGAAGAAGCCGATGTCCTTTATATCAGCATTGGAGAACCGCAAAAGGCGGTTGGTGTTGATATCGGCGAAGGCGCGGTAGTCAGGTATATTGAATCGACTGGTGAAGTGGTAGGCTTGACCCTGATAGGTGTTAAAGAACGGCTTGTCCAGAGTCTAAAAGCGAATTAACATGTTCTTTCAGTTCATCTGATGTCTGTCACTTATCCATTCACGGGGAAAAATGAAATTCTACCTTCAGATTTCGAAAGGACAACGCCGCAGAAAAAGCCCTCCATGATAAACTCGGTTCCCTCGTTGACAGAATGCTCGAACTGCATAAAAAGAAGGCTTCCCTTCCTCCATCAGCAGAGAGACACAAACTTTTTGTAGGGTCTGATCTTCAAACTTCGCGTGCCCAGCGAAGGATGGCACACACTAACTGGTGAAAGTCCAGTAATGGTAAGAGCCAGAGCCATGTAGCTTGGATGGCAGGGGATGATGGAAACGTTATCCACTGAAGCCCATTGACAAAGTCAGTATAAGGCTGGCGAGCAAATATTCGGGTCGTAACTAACGTGAACGTAGATGTAGCCTCGTAAAAGTCGAGTCTCCACTGGCCGAGCCTGTCAATTTTGGGTGAAGGCAGAACTCTTTTACACAACTGGCTAAAGGGTAAGAGAGCGGTGGCGGGGTATCAGCGGCGACACGGATAGAAAGATGTGCTATCAACTGGGGAAGCCCTCCTTGTCCCTTATAGAAACATAAGGAGCAATGGT
>VGWY01000321.1 GCA_016873575.1 Nitrospira sp.
GAAAAAGAAGGTTTAATCGTAAAACACCACTGCCCAGTAAAATGGATATTGTAGTGCCACGCCCTTTTTATGTCGCTGTAACTCATTGTTATTACTTGATTATTTTTTTGCAAGTGTTGAAGATGGGTTACATATACATAGATACCTTCTCCTTTAATCTCATGGGGGAAACCAACTGTTGCAGCCTCAGCAACAGCTTTATGGCTGACGAGTGCTGATTCTATCTCCGCTGTCCCAAGTCTATGCCCTGAAACATTGATAACATCGTCTATCCTGCCCATGAGCCAGTAATCGTTGTCTTCATCTAACCTGGCACCATCACCGGTGAAGTATTTCCCCGGAAATCTCGTAAAATAAGCCTCTTTGATACGCTTATTTTCCGGATCTCCATATGTTCCCCGTAACATTCCAGGCCATGGTTTTGCAATGCAAAGGTATCCACCTTCATTGAATCCTGCAGGTGAACCATCCTCTTTCAAAATTATCGGGACGACACCAGGAAATGGTTTGCTGGCTGATCCCGGTTTTGTCGTCATCGCTCCTGGCAAAGGTGTTATTAAGATCCCTCCCGTTTCAGTCTGCCACCAGGTGTCGACAATGGGAAGGTTGCCTTTCCCTACATGGGTATGGTACCAGATCCATGCCTCAGGATTTATCGGCTCACCAACAGTGCCGAGCAATCTTAATGAAGAGAGATCATGTTTTTGGACCCATCTCTCACCCTCTCTCATAAGTGCTCTTATTACTGTAGGAGCTGTGTAAAAGATGCTCACTTTGTGTTTATCTACAATTTCCCAGAACCTGCTCGGGTCTGGATATGTAGGTATCCCCTCGAACATGAGGCTCGTAGCTCCATTACTTAATGGTCCATAAACAGTATAGCTGTGCCCTGTTACCCACCCGATATCTGCAGTGCAGAAGTGGATGTCTTCAGGACGGTAATCGAAAATCCATTGAAAGGTGAGATTTGTAAAGAGTAAATATCCCCCTATGGTATGGAGAACACCTTTTGGTTTGCCTGTGGAACCAAACCAGATGTATAGAGGATAAACAGAGGGTCTTCAGCATCCATCTGTTCAGGTTCACAATACAATTTTAAATCTAAAACATCCATCTCATCATGCCACCAAAAATCCCTTTGTGTCTCCATGTCTACACTGCCAACCCTTTTTACCACGATTACTTTTTCTATGGTCGGGCACTCCTGTACTGCTTCATCTGCATTTGCTTTCAGGGGAATATATCTGCTACCCCTGACGCCTTTGTCAGCAGTTATGAGGAGTTTTGACTTGCAGTCCTGAATCCTGTCCTTTAAAGCCTGTGCACTGAAACCTCCGAAAACAACGCTATGGATTGCCCCTATCCGTGCGCAGGCAAGCATTGCTATTGGCAGTTCTGGTATCATGGGCAGATAGATTGTCACTATATCTCCTTTTTTGATACCATACTTTTTCAGGACATTGGCGAATTTGTTCACTTCATAGTAAAGTTGCTGGTACGTATATGTTTTATATTCGCCATCATCAGCTTCCCAAATAATTGCTGCCTTATTTCGTGTGGGGGTATTCATAAATCGGTCTAAACAGTTATATGATGCATTGAGTTTTCCGCCGATAAACCATTTGATATAAGGTTTATCGAAGTCCCAATCGGATACTTTATCCCATTTCTTATACCAGATCAGTTGTCTCTCTGCCATTTCTGCCCAGAATCCATCAGGATCTTCAACTGACCTTTTGTACAACCTTTCATACTCTTCAATACTTTTGATGTGAGCCTTTTCTCTGAATTCCTGAGAAGGCGGGAATGTCCTCTTTTCAGTTGACAATACATCAATGCTTTCCTTCGACATCCTTTGTCCCTCCTCCTTTACAGTAACATTAAGTATACCCACCAGTTGCATAAATTTTTTCGATTGATATTCTCTTTGCTATCAATTGTGGATTTGTTATACTATTTTTTGTTGTGAAGCTCCCCGACTAAAAGTCGGGGCTTCCATGTAAAGAAAATTTTTGGTTCTTTCGTAAAAAAGTTGAAAAGCATTCTAATAACCACAGAGACACAGAGGCACGGAGATTGACATATAAAAAAAGAAGCCATAAAAAAAGAAAAAATAT
>VGWY01000322.1 GCA_016873575.1 Nitrospira sp.
TTTCCTCACTTATTGGGTGATAGATTTTTGTTTTTGGTAAACGTATTATAACAACTATCCATCACCCTTTAAGTGATTTTTCCCTGTGGTTTTTTACTGTAAATCGCTCAGCTTAGGTTTTAACTTATAGCATTCAGGCAGGATATAGTATTTGAGCGGATTCTTTTACCGATAGTCAGACAGTATAGGGGACTGTCCCAGATTTACGGACAAACGAAGTGAAGTCGTAGAATCGGGACTGTCCCCTGAGTAAAAGAGGCAAGAGATATGGGTAGAGTCTCTCATTTGATATTTTTACAAATAAAGAGTAAGAATATTTCATGAATTTTGATGAGATACGTGCCCTGAGAAAGGCGTTTGCATCTGTAAAAAACAGACAGAAGAAGAATATCCCTCAAGACTTTGCTGAGAAGATAAAAAGGCTGAAGGCTGTCCGGGAATCCTCGGTTGGAAACGAGGCACTCATAACACGCACTATAAAGAAAATAGAAGAAAATGGCATTCAGGTCTTCAGAGCAACAAGCAAAGATGATGCTATCAAGATAGTTCTCCAGGAAATAGGCAGTGAAAGACTTGTGGTTAAGTCAAAATCAAATATAACAAAAGAGATTTATCTCACAACCGAATTGCAATCACGGGGAATTGAGGTTATAGAAACAGATATAGGCGACAGGATACTGCAGGTCTTACAATGCAAACCATCTCACCCAACAGGCCCTGTATCACATCTGTCAGCGAAGACGATAGCAAAAGGACTTTCAAAAATCTATGGCCAAAGCATACGTGAAGACCCTGAGGATATTGTCAGGTTTATCAGAGACGAAATAAGAGGTTACATAGAGAAGGCTCATGTAGGAATAACCGGTGCAAATGCCATTACAGCAGAGGAAGGTTCAATTGTGCTGGCCCACAATGAAGGGAATATTTTTGAAGTTATACGTAAGGAAAAGCAGATCGTAATTACAGCGATTGACAAGGTTTATCCCACCATAGAAGATGCGATAAACATGGTGAAGATTATTTGTTTTCATGCAACAGGTTCTTTGATACCATCGTTTGTTGAAATAATAAGCGGCACAAGCAAAACTGCAGACGTTGAAAAAAGATTTTTTAAAGGTGTCCATTCCCCTAAGGAAATCGTGCTTATCCTTCTTGATAACAAAAGGTCAGAAATCATTGAGAAAGGGTTTCGGGAGTTATTGTACTGTATTGACTGCGGAAACTGTCTTTTACATTGTCCGATGTATAACACTGTTGGCAACTATTTTGCAGAAGATAAATATCTTGGGGGGAAAGGTCTTGCGTATCAGAGTCTTTCTCAGGAAGAAACGAACAAGAAGCTTGAGTTTTGTCTGACCTGTGGAAGATGCAGGAAAAACTGCCCTCTCTCAATAGATGTGCCGGCAGCCATAAGAAATATCAGAAGCGAAAGTTTTCCTCAGGAGATTTATTACTTCATTAAGTCCCATCTATTTTGGCTTTATTACGCGTTACGGTTGAAGTTGCAGTAACAGAGTTGTTTGTTGCGACTTTATATTCCGCAGTTTAAAAGGTTCTCAAATTTTATCGCCTCCTTCATCTACTCAACACGGCAGATGATTTGCATGCAATGCTAAGTACATTTGTAACTACGTAAAGCCGGTACTCGTAAAGATTGAGGATTATCATTCGTAGAACTATTGCCTCTTCGAGTCTTTAAATGCATCTGTCATTATAATCGAAAATGTCCTCGCGCTTCATATCTCTCAATATCTGATATTTCAAGACTTACCCCAGCTTTGAAAATATGCGCTCTTGAAGAAAGCTAGCTTCCTCTCAACTATACTGTAAAATTGTATATCATATAGTGATAGGTTGATGACAGATGATATGTATTTGATATATTATTTATCATTATCGGTATTGGTAAAAATATGCGAAATGATGAGATTATTATACTTCATATAAGTGACATCCACCGTTCAAAGCAACAATTGGTTTCTACTGATTCAGACCTTCTCCGTCATCTTATCGAAGATATCAAGAATGGATATAGAAATGATAATAGAGAATTTCCTCCAAATACACCTCGTTTGCCCTTACCAAATGAAATAGATCTAGT
>VGWY01000323.1 GCA_016873575.1 Nitrospira sp.
GAAAGGAGGTGATGCATTTCTACAGGATAATGGACATCTTCTCAGGATGAGTTCTATAATTTAACACAGAAAAAAGGTGGGGAATAAACCTGAAACTGTGTGGGGAATAAAATTGAAACTCGAGATCAGGATTCCTGCAAACTATATAACGAATCCCTTCAACAGTCCTTACCTCACGCCACCAGAGTTCTTTGCCCTCTATGCAATAAACATGAGGTGTAGCATCCAGAACTATTTCCTTTACCTCAGCGTTCCTCCTCTTCCTTAACGCTATGATGCTGTCAAACCCGTGTCTTTCTATTTCCTCAAGGTTTTCTTTGGTTACAAGTCCCCTGTCACCTACAAATATACACCGCCCTATCTCAAACTTTTCCTTCAAGTCCTTCAATATTTCTTTTACCGTTTTTTTATCTACACGGTTGCCCTCAAATACCTCATGCCCTATAGGCACCCCGTTACACATGATTAGCCCAATTACTACCTGTTTTCAATTCCGGGGACACCATACTTATTTTCTCCTCCTCTTTAACATAAAACTGAATATGACACCCCAGAATTCAAAAACTGCCTCTGAATTCAGTAAGGTGTCCCCCGAATACCCAGCGAATACCCAGTCCCCCGAATACCCAAAATACCCAAGAAAACGTGATAGGATTAACCCGCGACTGGTCGATGCTTTTGTTAACCCTCTTCATATGTCTTTTCCCTTAGAGTTTGGTTCTCAGCTTTTGCCGTAGCGATTTCATCGAGACTGATAGCTTTCAAATACTGATTATTTCTTGCCTGAACATGAGTGAGCGTTAAACCATGCGATCGCTAAATCATCAGCCTGATTATACCAACTTCCTATTTACAGCTTTCATGGAGAAAATATAGCATATTTAAAGGGTTTGATAAAGAAAAAATCATTTGAAATCAGGGAAAATATAAATACACAACTTGGTAAAATATGAGAAAATTGTCCAGCAAATAGCAGCCATGGAGGCAGGGCTGCAATGTTTCAGTTCATTGAAGCAAAGCAATCAAGCAAGACCGTTCTCCTTTTATACATACTATACCGGAACCCTTAAACGTGCCTTGGTATTGCAAATTATTCCGATTTCTGATATTCTGAAATCAGAATCTAAGAACAAGGGAGGTTTAGAATGGAGACAGTCAAAACAGCAGTAGCAGAAATAAAATCCCGTGGGCAATTGACTATCCCAAAGAAAATAAGAGACATAAGCCATCTTGAAGAAGGACAGGTTGTTTCTATAATCCTTGTTGGGGACTCTGTCATAATTACGCCTAAAAGACTTGAACTCGATGAGGCAAGAAGGCAGATAAGGAGGATAATCAAAGCTTCAGGGCTTTCAGAAGAAGAACTGCTAACAGGACTTAAAGAAGAAAGAGAAAAACTTTATAAAGAAACCTATGGCAAAAAAAAGGTTTAAGGTTTTTCTCGATTCAAATGTTATAATCTCAGGCCTTTTCTCAGATAAAGGATCGCCGCGCATTATTCTTGACCTCTTATGTCTTGATCTCCCTATGCTTGCTGGCGCAACAGGTCAATATAATATTATTGAAATTGAACGGAATTTATCGAAAAAAATGCCTGGTGTTCTCCCTGTGTACAAGAAGTATCTTCAGATGATTAACCTCGAGGTCATACCACTGCCTTTATCTAAAGATATAAAAAAGCTATCCGGTCATATCTCCGACAAAGATATACCTGTCCTTGCTTCAGCCATAATTAGCAATGCTGATTTTCTTGTAACAGGAGATAAAAAGGACTTTTCAAAATCAAAGTTAAGAGGTAAATATTCTTTTAGAATCCTGAGTCCAGCAGAGTTTCTCGATATAATTCTCCCTGAGATTCTGAGGGCCATTGAATCCGATTAGTCTATCTGATATGAGGGTATTTAAATTATGAAAAACCTTTCAGTTAGCGCTAATTTAGCATGGCAGATAGCAGCTATTTTCAATTCGGCTATTTTCAATTCGGGGGACACCATACTTATTTTCTCCTCCTCTTTTAACATAAAACTGAATATGACACCCCAGAATTCAAAAACTGCCTCTGAATTCAGTAAGGCGTTCCCCGAATACCCAAGA
>VGWY01000324.1 GCA_016873575.1 Nitrospira sp.
GGAATGGTATTCAGGGTCATTCCAACAAGAATCCCAACTATTGAAGAATTGCATCTACCGGAGGTTACTAAGAATATTTCCCTGGAAGAAAGAGGCTTAATCCTTGTGACAGGAACAACGGGAAGCGGAAAATCAACAACCCTTGCTGCGATGGTAGACCTGATCAATGCAACTAAAACAAAACATATCATGACGATTGAAGATCCGATCGAATATCTTCACCGGGATAAAAGGAGCATAGTTAACCAGAGGGAACTCGGGAATGATACAGAGTCTTTTATAAAGGCATTAAGGCAGGCGCTCAGACAGGATCCTGATGTCATACTCGTTGGTGAGATGCGGGATTTTGAAACCATTCAGACAGCATTAATCGCTGCTGAAACAGGCCACCTTGTTTTGAGCACCCTTCATACAATAGATGCAACCGAAACAGTAAATAGAATCATTTCTGTATTCCCTCCATTTCAACATAAACAGATACGGCTACAACTTGCATCAGTGCTGAAAGCTATCATATCCATGAGGCTTTTCCCAAGGGCAGATGGAAAAGGAAGGGTACCTGCAGTTGAGGTTCTTATAGCAACAGCAACAATAAAAGACTGTATCGTTGATCCGGATAAAACAAAATCCATGCATGATACAATTGCACAAGGAGCGATCCATTATAATATGCAGACATTCGACCAATCCCTCTTTGGCCTTCTTAAAGCAGGACTCATAACCTATGATGAGGCACTGAGAGGTGCTACCAATCCTGATGATTTCGCACTCAAGGCAAAAGGCATACAGTCTACAAGCGACCTGACGTTTGAACAGTATGCACCACCCAAGGCAGAAGAAAAGACAAAAGAAAATAAGATGAAAATTGAGCGGTTTAAACGATAAAGCACGTTACTATGCCTTAAAACTCCTAAGCTACAGAGGAAGAAGCGAAAAGGAGCTTGAAGGAAAACTCAGGGAAAAAGGATTCCCTGAAACTGTGACCTCTTCCACACTACACCATCTTAAGCAGGTAGGGCTTATCAATGACAGGACATTGGCCGAAGCTTTGAAAAGACAGGCAACGACAGCAAAAATGCTTGGTCAAAAGGGGGTCAGGAGATTTATGGTGAACAGGGGAATCCCTCGGGATATCATTGACTCAATGTTTATCTCTGATGAAAAAGAAGACATTGAAAATGCGAAAAGACTTGTTGAAAAAAAACTAAGGATTGTAAGGGATTATCCAGCGGAAAAAATAAGGAGAAGACTGTATAATCTTCTTCAAAGAAAAGGGTATTCTTACGATACAATTAAAATGGTGTTAAAGAACAAAAACCTGAATTTAACCACAGAGAGCACAGAGGACACAGAGAATGACAAGGACAGGAATTTAGATTAAAGAGGGTTTATGACGAGCAAGGATATAAGGAATGCATTTCTGGAATACTTTCAATCCAAAGGTCACCACATAGTTTCAAGCACCCCGCTGATCCCGAGATACGACCCTACACTGCTTTTTGTAAATGCAGGGATGGTACAGTTCAAGACAATCTTTCTTGGAGAGGAAAAGAGTCCCTACAAACGTGCTGTCTCTTGCCAGAAGTGTCTGAGGGCAGGAGGAAAGCATAGCGACCTTGAGAACGTTGGGCATACTGCACGGCACCATACATTCTTCGAAATGCTGGGTAATTTTTCCTTTGGTGATTACTTTAAGAAAGATGCTATAACCTTTGCATGGGAGCTGCTTACAGAGTGGTTTAAAGTTCCAAAGGATAAACTCTGGGTGTCTATATATGAGGAAGATGATGAATCAGAACATCTCTGGATAGAGAACTCTGATGTAAAACCCGACAAAATTGTCCGCCTTGGTGCAAAAGACAATTTCTGGCAGATGGCAGATACAGGCCCATGTGGTCCATGTTCTGAGATAATCCTTGATCGTGGTGAATCAGTTGGCTGTGGAAAGGCAGGATGTTCTGTCGGATGCGACTGCGACAGATTTTTAGAAATCTGGAACCTTGTTTTTATGCAGTTCAATAGAGATGAACATGGGAAACTTACTCCGCTTCCTAAGCCAAGTATAGATACAGGAATGGGTCTTGAGCGGA
>VGWY01000325.1 GCA_016873575.1 Nitrospira sp.
TAACATAGTTTTTAAGATTCATAATAAAGTGGCGATAAAAGGGAGTTTTCGCAGAGTGATAGAAGCTATCTGCAGGTACTGTTTAAGGGATTACATCTGTAATTATGTTGTTTATTATCTATGGATTGTGTTTTATTTGACACGGTGCTATACCTCGCCACCAACAACCAGCTCTGGTATCCTGACTGTTGGCATTGCGTCTGAGACAGGAACCCCTTGGGCATCCTTACCACATGTCCCAATAGAAAAGCCGAGATCAGAACCTACCATATCTATGGATTTCAATACCTCTGGCCCATTCCCAACGAGCGTTGCGCTTCTTACAGGTTCTTCTATACTGCCTTTCCGAATGAGATAGCCCTCCTGTACATCAAAAACAAAATCCCCGGTAATGGTGTTCACTTGGCCCCCACCCATTTTCTGCACAAAAAGGCCGTTCTCTACTGAGCGTATAATCTTTTCCGGAGGGATTTCACCTGGTGCAATAAAGGTGTTGGTCATTCTCGGGATAGGACGGTGACGGTATGACTGCCTCCTTCCATTGCCTGATGGCATTACTCCATCTTTTTTTGCTGTCAACTTATCGTACATGTAGCCTTTTAAAATGCCATTTTCCACAAGAACGGTTCGCTGTGAAGGGGTACCTTCATCATCAAACCTGAACGAGCCCCTCTTCTGTGGAATGGTTGAGTCATCTATAACTGTGATAAGAGGTGATGCAACCTGCTGTCCTATTTTTTTTGAAAATACGGATAGACCTTGTTGCACCAGGTCAGCCTCAAGGCCATGGCCGATGGCCTCATGTATCATGGTGCCACCTGCCTCAGATGAGATAACAACCGGCATTCTTCCGCCTGGTGCCCGCCGCGCAGTAAGCATCATGACGGATCTCTTGGCTGCTTTTAAAGTAAAATCTTCTATATCTATGTCATCAAAGAGTTCAAAACCGATAAATCCACCAATGGCTTCATATCCTGTTTGTATAATTCCATTGTCTGCTGTAATTACATGAATAACAGCAATTGTATGAACACGCTCGTCCTCTGCAACAGCACCATCTGATGTCGCAATCTGAACCTTCTGGATAGAGTCACCGTATATAACACTGACCTGTCTTATCCTGTGGTCAAAGCCCCTTGCAATGCTATTAACTTTTCTCACAAGAGTTATCTTCTTTTCTATGGGTATTTTTTCTGGAAACAGCTTTACTTCAAATGAGACAGACGGTGCCTGAGCCCTCAGGTCTATAACCAAATCGGCAGGTGCTGTATCTGCAGCCCTGCTTAATTCCGAAGCGACCTGTAACAGAGATGTTTCAGAAAGATCATTACTGTAAGCATAGACAGTTTTCCCTTTATAGACAAGGCGTATTCCTGCACCACTATCAACACCTGTGATTATCTTTTCGATCTTATTGTCCTCGAGCTGTATGGAGACAGGCTTTTTGTGTTCCACAAATATCTCTGCGTATTCACCACCTGATGAGAGGGCTTTTTTCAGAACCTTTAACAGAAGATCGTTATCAAGCATAATAAATTATATCAGAAGTAGCAAAAACAATTTGCCTATTTTAGAATTTGATAATGTTATTATTTTAGATACACGAACTTATTAAAGCCTTTATATTTGGATCTGGATTAATTGATAAGATGTGAGGAGGTAAAAAATGCCGGAATTGAGATTAAATTTGATAACCAGAGAATGGGTCATTATTACCAGAGAAATGTGCAAAAGAATTGAAGACTTCATAGGGGCAAGGGAAAAGAAAAGACGTCCTGAGTTTCTTGCAACATGCCCTTTCTGTCTGGGAAATGAGTCAAAAACACCTGGTGAAAGTTATTGCACTCGGGATGAAAAAGGATGGAAGGTGAGGGTTGTGCCAAATAAGTTTGCTGTGCTTTCGAAAGAAGGTGAACGGATAAGAACAAATTCGGGATTAAAGAAGATCGTCAATGGCGTAGGAATCCATGAGGTCATTATAGAGACTCCCGTTCACAATCTTACAACAGCAACGATGCCTGCTGAACAATTGCGAGAAGTTA
>VGWY01000326.1 GCA_016873575.1 Nitrospira sp.
CAAGACCTTTCATGGTCTCCATCAAGTCCACGAGGGTCACCAATGTAGGGATATTCTCTCCGACCTTTTTGACAAGCGTTAGCGTTTCATCCCTCTCGTATACCTCTCTGAGGTCTTTTATTGTTGGAGAGATCTCCTTGGTAATCTTACCCACAGCCGGCGTTAAGTCTTCTACAAGACCTTTCATGGTCTCCATCAAGTCCACGAGGGTCACCAATGTAGGGATATTCTCTCCGACCTTTTTGACAAGCGTTAGCGTTTCATCCCTCTCGTATACCTCTCTGAGGTCTTTTATTGTTGGTGAGATCTCCTTGGTTATCTTACCAAAACCAGGACTTAAGTCAGCTATGAGGTTTTCTATAAGATTTATTCTGTCGTATATCTCGTCTATCTTTGCTGCCATCCGTTCAGTAGTATTTGTTGTATGAGCCCAATTTTTCTTACCCATCTTTTACTCCTCTTTTAAGATTGAAATACATTAAGAAAGTTACATTAATCCATTGAGCATGAGGTTAAAGTAAAGGGGTCTGAGCATATGGACTTTGAGTACCCAGTTGATATAGCTTTCTAAAGCTGGAGATAGGCTTTCAGTATAATTGAAGTTTGCAAACATAACTCTCTTATATCTTGTGAGTATCGGGCATATTATCTCGCCATCATATGTTGCCGTAGGCTCTTCACCTCGTATAATCTGTTTGAATCTTTCTGTTAAGACTTTAGCCTGTTTTCTTGCACCTGAAGCTGTCTTTGATGTCGGGAAATCGGTTGCATCTCCAATTCCATAAATATTAAGAAAATTTTTATTTACCATATGATTCTTATCACAGGATACCCATCCGGCAGCATCTCCTACACCTTCAGAATTTTCGATAACAATTTCACCCGTATGTGGTGGGGTAATGGAGAGTAAATCAAAATTAGCCTCTTTCCCACCAAAGTCCTTCATAAGCCCTTTCCCATAGTCGACTTCTGACGGGGTAAAGTTTGCCTTTACCTCTATTCCTCTCTTTGTAAAAATACTGTTCAGTGCATGCATATACGGCGGCCTGGAAAAAGCTGCCGGCATAGGAGTAGTGAGTATAAATTTGCATTTATCTCTTTTCCCAAGTATCCTCATTGTATCTTCAGCCATCAGGATGAATTTTATGGGTGCAGCAGGGCATTTTATAGGCATCTGAGCAAAGGTTGAAACAATAGTTCCCCCCTCAAATTTCTTCAATGCGTCCCTGAGTTTTAAGGCGCCATCCATTGTATAAAAATTAAAAACATTCTCCCCTTTATCCAGACCTTCTTTCATCCCTTCAGGCTCGCTATAATCTAATTTAGCACCCGTTGCAATGACAAGGTAGTCATATGATAACTCGCCATGTTTTGCAGTGGTCACCTTATTATTTTGAGGGTCAATTTTAGTTGCCTCATCTGTAATTAGGTTTATCCCTTCGTCAAATAAATCCTTTGTGGGTCTCACCAGATTCTTCGGATCTTCTAAATCAAAAAGTAACAAAGTAAATGCTGGCTGATATATGTGCTTTTCACTTCTTTCCACTACAGTAATTTCTACTTCATCTTCGCTAAACTCTTTTCTCATTCTGTTAGCAAACATAACGCCGGCGCTTCCGCCACCCAAAATTACTATCTTCATTTTTACCCCCTTATTGTGAATTTTCAGTGAATTTATTTAAGACTACCATCTTAATTATGGGGTTTGTCAACGTGAAATTCTATTTAGATATAAGATAAATTTTCAGTTATCATATTTTATAATATATGAAAATTTATAGATATTTTGACTGTTTCTTTTTGGATTTGAAAGTCAAGGAGATATCGTTCTTAAAGTAGATTGAAGTAATATGATATGACGTTGAAGAAAAACATCCCACCACACTAAATTATTAAGATTTCTTCCCTTGATTATGTATAGTTTTTTATTCAATAATTATGAAGAGGATATCTATGTCTACCAAGAAAAAAACAGATATAGAAGATAGCCAGCCGGTATCTACAAAGATTATATTGGATAGTATATTGGA
>VGWY01000327.1 GCA_016873575.1 Nitrospira sp.
GAAAGGAGGTGATGCATTTCTACAGGATAATGGACATCTTCTCAGGATGAGTTCTATAATTTAACACAGAAAAAAGGTGGGGAATAAACCTGAAACTGTGTGGGGAATAAAATTGAAACTCGAGAGTTTATTCCAATAGATTAAAAAGGTTCTCCTTCGCCTCTTTTGTTTTGGCAAAAATCTCGCAAACTATGGTAACGTTGTTATCATTGTTGACCTGCACTTTTTTAATCGGAATAGACCGCCTCATTTATTCTTAAAATCGCTAAATTTATCCATATGGATAAATTTACTCAAAAAAATCTTCGCATTTACAATTAAATATCTCAGCTAATTTTATGAGCGTGTTTGAGTCTGGAATCCTTGTTTCTTTTTCAAATCTGATTACTGTTATGGGCGATTTTCCTATCTTTTTAGCAAGCTTTATCTGTGTAAGATTTTTGCTTCTTCTTTTTTCTCTTGAGATGCTTCCTTTAAATTTACGCATATTGGACTATATCTGATTAGATATAAGATGTCAAGCAAATATTTCCAAACGGATTAATTTTTAATTTTGATTGTTTATGGTAATTTGTGTATTCTATATTAATGCTTACAATAGGTTCTTATATCAAAACTCGGAGAATTGAGAAAGGTTGGACTCGTAAGGAACTCAGTAAGAAAGCAAAGGTTAGCGAAATAGAGATTTTTCGTGTTGAGAATAATAAGAGAAAAAGTATCAACCTGCAGATAATAAACAAATTAGTTAAGGCTCTTGATATTTCATTGGTGAACATGCTTATAGAGACTAGATTTTCAAACCCCATGACAGATGCCGAGAAGAGGCTTTTAACCGATCCTCACTTTGCAAAGGTATTTTTTGAACTTGATAGGCTAAAGGATTTAGATGAAAAGGATAAAAAGCAGCTGGCGGATATACTGTTAAGGATAATTATGTCTTTTTTAGAGAGTGGAAAATAGACAGTTGATAATCTGAGGGGATAGAGAGAAGCACTTAAAATGCACTTAGTAATTAATAACTTATTGATATAAAAGAATAATTAGGTGGGAACCCGCTTTCTCTTAATCAGCGGGTCGGAGGTTCGAATCCTCCACGGCTCACCAACTTGCCGGTGTAGCTCAGTGGCAGAGCAGCTGATTCGTAATCAGCAGGTCGTCGGTTCAAGTCCGACCATCGGCTCCAGAAGACTCATCGCCAATTGGGCGATTAGCTCAGTGGGAGAGCGCTTCCTTCACACGGAAGAGGTCGCTGGTTCAATCCCAGCATCGCCTACCATAGTTTCCAACCACTTGAAACTTGTTATTTTTCTTTATATTTCTCTGTGTCCTATGTGGTTAATTTTATTTATTTGTGTGTATTATGAAACATGATTGAGATTGATGGCAGTTATGGTGAAGGTGGTGGGCAGATATTGAGGACTTCTCTCAGCCTCTCATGCCTTTTACAAAAGCCTATCCGAATCTTCAATATAAGAAGAGGCCGCAAAAAGCCCGGCCTTATGCCACAGCATCTTACATGCGTCCGAGCTGCAACTCTGATATCGAATGCAGAGGTAAAGGGCGACTCTGAAGGTTCTACGGAACTCATCTTCAGGCCTGAAGAAGTGAAATCCGGGGATTATTATTTTGATATTGGCACAGCCGGTTCCACGTCTCTCCTGCTCCAGTCTTTATTGCCTCCCCTTATTTTCTCAGAAGGGAAATCAACCATTATCCTCAAAGGTGGAACACATGTGCCATTCAGCCCGCCTTTTCAGTATTTAAGTGATGTGTTTGTGCCCATGCTTGATAAACTCGGTATAAAATTATCTCTCAGAATAGAAAGCTATGGTTTTTATCCGAAAGGAGGGGGAAAGATAACAGTAGAAATCCATCCCCTATCGGGAAGGATTTTTGCTAAACATCTTCTTTTTCTGGACAGAGGGAAAATAAAATCGTTAAAAGGCGTTTCTGGAGTTGGCAACCTTCCGCTCACCATTGCTGAGAGGCAACGTGGTTCTGTCCAAAACATCCTCGTGTC
>VGWY01000328.1 GCA_016873575.1 Nitrospira sp.
CCTGTGAAAGCTGATGGAAGAAGATGATTGGAAAGCCGTATTCGGGAAAACTGAATGTACGGTTTGATGAGGGGGAACTGGAGATAGGGCTTCTGTCACTACGCCAGTTCTCTACTCTACCCTTTTCCATGCTCTCTTTATCGTTGTGCAGAGGTTTGAGTGGTAGGGGAAAAAGGATTGAAAGGGATTAGGAGATAAATGTGTCATTGCAAGACCTGACCCCCATGCTTTACTAAACCCGTGCCGAACAGTATTGTCGTTGTCCCTATTTTATCTATTATTGGATTTGGGTTATACTTTCTGTTAAAATAATTCAAACAAGCGGAGGTATTTCAGTATGATTGTAGAATATATTGAAGAAGCATTAAGAAGAGCACGCTACGAGCTCATAGATGATGAAGATCCGTATTATGGAGAAATAGAAGAACTGAAAGGTGTTTGGGCAACCGGTAAGACACTTGAAGAATGCAGAAATCACCTCAAGGAAGTAGTTGAAGGCTGGATACTTTTAAGCATCAAAAGGGGGCTTCCAATTCCCAGGCTTGGAGAATTTGAGATAGAAGAAATAAAGGAAGCTATTGCATAAATGCCTAAACTAAGCCCCCTTTCTCATAGCGAGCTTGTAAAGAGGCTTGGAAATTTTGGCTTTGATGGTCCTCATAGTGGAGGCAAGCATCTATATATGGTAAAAGGTAACTTAAGACTAACGATCCCGAACCCTCACAAACAGAAAATCAGTGTTGATCTGTTGACAAGGATACTAAGGCAGGCTGGGATAGAAAGGAATGAATGGATTGAGAAAGGGGTAAAAGGAGGTCAGGGTTTTGAGTGGTGAAATTAAAAATGTCAAGATTCAAGGGCTGACCCCTAAACACATTCTTGTATTTTATAAGACGCCTGTGAAAGCTGATGGAAGAAGATGATTGGAAAGCCGTATTCGGGAAAACTGAATGTACGGTTTGATGAGGGGGAACTGGAGATAGGGCTTCTGTCACTACGCCAGTTCTCTACTCTACCCTTTTCTTCCCGTTCAAGGTCATTGAAACCGAAAGGCGCGCCGGTGACCCTGCCGTCCTTATCAGTTCCAGCAGGAAGGCACAGGATACTCTGGGATGGAATTCCAAATATGCTGATATAGAGACCATTATTAAAACTGCCTGGAAATGGCACAAAAAAGACATTAAATCTCGGAAGCATTGATTTTTTAAAAAATTAATATCCTGCTCAATACCATCATCAAAAAATAAAAAGTCCAAAATAGCCCAAGAAATGACAATAATCTCTGCTTGTTTTATAATAAATGAAAATTCATTTTTGGGGTGACAGCCAATGCTGAATGACAAAACGATTCTAATCACAGGAGGTACAGGGTCTTTTGGGAAAAAATGTACAGAGATAATCCTCAAAAAATACAAACCAAAAAAAATCATCATCTTTAGCCGTGATGAACTTAAACAGTTTGAGATGGCACAGCAGTTTCCAGATTCAAAATATCCTTGCATTAGGTTTTTCATCGGAGATGTACGTGATAAAGAGCGTTTGTATAGGGCCTTCAACAAAGTAGATTACATAATTCATGCTGCGGCCTTGAAGCAAGTACCGGCAGCAGAATACAACCCCTTCGAAGCTGTTAAAACCAATATTCTCGGTGCTGAAAATGTCATTAATGTTGCAATAGATAAAGGCGTTAAGAAAGTTATTACATTAAGTACTGATAAAGCTGCAAACCCTATAAATCTCTATGGTGCGACCAAACTATGCTCGGATAAATTATTTATTGCTGGAAATGCTTATGTTGGGCGGGAAGAAACAATCTTTAGTGTTGTCAGATATGGAAATGTTGTTGGAAGCCGTGGAAGTGTAATTCCATTATTTCTTAAACCCATCTTCAACACTTGCAAAAAAATAATCAAGTAATAACAATGAGTTACAGCGACATAAAAAGGGCGTGGCACTACAATATCCATTTTACTGGGCAGTGGTGTTTTACGATTAAACCTTCT
>VGWY01000329.1 GCA_016873575.1 Nitrospira sp.
TTTCAAAAACGCTTTTGTAGTTATTTGAATGTCTTAAAAATAACAAAATCGATGATATCTTGGTGAATAAATTCTGTCATAAAAAAGAATCGCTCAATTTAGGTAAAAATAAAGCGTACTAAAATCTTCTTTCGATTAGAGTTAATATCGTATAAAATGAACCTATAGATGGATATACGCAGATTTATTTCGGGCATATTCTTGTTTCATTCCTTCACTGAAAAAGAGATAGACCTTCTTGAAGCCTCTGCTTCTTTAAAAAAAGTCCATAAGGGAGAACAGATATTTTCAGAAGGTCTCGATGCAACTGCATTCTTCGTTGTCGTCTCAGGCAAGGTTAAGATTTTCAAGCTCTCTCCTGATGGCAAAGAACACACCTTGCATATCCACAGTCCTGGCGACCTTGTAGCAGAGGCTGCCATTTTTGACTCAATGTTGTATCCTGCATCCTGTGTGGCTTTAGAAGACGCAACCCTCCTGCGTATCTCAAGAGAGGGATTCTTAAGTATCATAAAAAGACATCCAGATCTCGCATTAAAGATGATGAGCGGTTATTCAAGGAGATTGAGGCAATTTGTTGCAAAGATTGAGGAGTTATCACTGAAAGACATGAAAGCACGGCTTGCAAGCTATTTGCTCGAACATAGCACTGTTGAAAATGGTGTTACTATTTGCAATCTCAAATATTCAAAAAAGGAGCTTTCTGCTCTCCTTGGGACAATTCCTGAAACGCTTTCACGAACATTGGCATTCCTGAAACAAAACAATCTTATCATTGAAAAAAACAACGCAATTATCATCCCTGATCCTGATAAATTGAGGATATTTTCACTATAACCAAAGAATACAGGCAGGCATAGTACTTGCACTCATTCTCGGTCGATTACTCAGGGGACAGTCCCGATTCTACGACTTCACTTCGTTTGTCCGTAAATCTGGGACAGTCCCCTCATATACTATCTGACTATCGGCAAAAGAATCCGTGCAAACACTATGTCTGCCTGTTAATAGTTTGTGGTTCACACACCTTGACTTAAGTCAAGGACACCTGTCCTTCGCTCATGTATCCTTAAACTAAAGAATACATAAGGAGGGTTAAGATGAAAAGGAAGATAATAACAATCAACGAAGAACTATGTGATGGCTGCGGGAATTGTGTAAGTACATGTTCAGAAGGTGCTTTGCAGATAGTTGACGGTAAGGCAAGGCTTGTTAAAGAGGATTTTTGTGATGGATTCGGGGATTGTATTGGGGAATGCCCAACAGGGGCGTTAAAGATTGAGGAAAAGGAATCGAAACCATTCGATATTGAGGCAACAAAAGAATTTTTGTTGAAAACAAAAAGCAAGGAAGCTGTCTGGAGAATGGAAGAGGCTCAGAAAAAACATGAGACCAAAGAACATAAAACCCTGCCGTGCGGCTGCCCGGGGAGCCTGTCTCAATCAATCAGCAGGACGGAAACAACCATTGCATTCAGTCCTCAGAAAATAGAACCTCAACTCAGGAACTGGCCTATCCAGATAACCCTGTTGCCACTCAAAGCACCATATTACGAAAATGCAGATTTACTGGTAGCGGCTGACTGCTGCGCATATGCTTACGCTGGATTTCATAATGACTTTATAAAGGGTCACACATTAGCAATCGGATGCCCGAAACTCGACAATGCAAATGCATATAGGGAAAAACTTGCAACCATACTTGGTGGAAACAACATTAAATCTGTAACAGTGGCATACATGGAGGTTCCTTGCTGTATGGGGCTGGTGAAATTAATTGAGGATGCAGTGAAACAGAGTGGAAAAGATATCCCTGTAAAGAAAAAAAAGATAGGGATTCAGGGGCAGATATTAGCATGATTAATGTATGGCATGCAAGAGGTTGAAAATAAATGGTGGAGCTGATCGGGATCGAACCGACGACCTCTTGAATGCCATTCAAGCGCT
>VGWY01000330.1 GCA_016873575.1 Nitrospira sp.
TTTTCATTCTTTGCTTTTATCGCCTGTTGGTTCCTTAACTGATATTTTTCCGGAATCTAAGGCTTCCGCAACAGAAGCAAGTTCCTTTAATCGAGTTCCTAGGGTGGCTACTGAGTCAAATCCTTCCATTGGATGATAAGAAATCTTGCCAGCGATGGGACGCAAAACGTTCAACCACTTTTTGGCTATTAAGGCATTGGCAGAATTGGATTTGGCTGACTGTAAATAATCATTTAATTCGAGAATAATGAGTCGTAGATAATCGAACTGCATCCACGCTGCCGTGATTTGCATAGTAAGACCACTGTTTATTTGACGTGAATACGGTATTAGGGTTTTGTATTGATAAGTGTCAAGTCTTATAAGTCCACGGTAAGTTTTCTCTTTTTCAAGAGCAGCTTTGTCCGCTGGTGTAAGTGTAGAATTTTTGGTGATAATTCGACGTGTCCACTTAAGTTCAGCAAGTAGCATTTGAGCAAGTTCGAAATGCGCTTCATTATTAATTTTCACCAGGTATTCCAGGAGCTTATCATGTGCATCACTAAACCTGAGTTGCTTCATAAGCCCGTGAACACTTTCAAATTGCTCGTTAACTACTGCTGTTGTTCCAAAAATTTCATAAGGCAAAACTCCTAAAAGATAAAGAACGCCTAATGATGTAAAAAATACACGAATTCGCCTTTTTTTCATGATTACTTTCTCCAATCTATTTAATATCTACTTAGAATATATTGAGAACACTCTTATTTTATCAAAACATTTTGCTCTACAAATTCGCACAAAACGACAGGATAACTATTCTGGTTCTCCAATTTCACCCAAAAACCTATCAAGCTCCGTTTTGAGGATATCTTCATTTTGGTCAAAGAAATCGGCTGCTGCTTTAAAAGCCGTCTTACCTATTCCCCTGTCAAGTTTATTCAGATAGAATGATTTAATAATCTCCGGCGTTCTCGTTTCCCCTCCAATTTTCATAAAGCATAGCTGGACATTTCCCTCTACTACAATTTGCTTGAGGTCAAGGTTTTCAAAGGGGTTAACATCGAACCTGCGAACAGAGATAATTGCTTTGCCAAAGATCATCCGGTTTGATGTATGCTCTACATCATTTTGGCTGTCCTGAGACTTATATTCTCCTGGTTCCAGCATTTCCAATTGTTCATAAACCTCCTTCTTTTGCATAGGTATGATAACTTTATAGCCTTTATCGTTCAAATCTTGAGCCAGTATCTGCTGATAATAATTGGGGAAATGCGAAATTTCTTCCGACAATTCATCATAGAACATTATTTCTTGGTGAATACAGAGCAGAACGCGCTGGATTTTCTCTTTAACTCGAACCAATGATATTCTGATCTCTTCCCACCCAGGATCAAGAGCTTGCGCTTGCTCATATTGGTCTTTGGCTATTTCAAACTCTACTTTACTTTCTGCGGTGAGACCTGAATAAAATAACTCGGTAACACCTTTTATATCAGGACATGCCTCGGTATCAGTGTGTCTATTCATATAATCTAGTGACATTTTAAGGCATCCCCCTGCTGACATCAAGATCCGGTTTTCTGCAATGATTTCATTGATGTCCACTTCTGCAGGATTTTTCTGTAGTGTTCCTTTTACTGCAATGTTTATATAGCTTCTTACCAGATCCCGGCAGTATTCGTGAAACTCATGGTATGTAAAGATATAATGCGGATTGCTAACATTTTTAAGCAAAGATTTTGCTTCCCTGTAAAACGCCTCCGGATCATTCCCTTCCTTCGGATTTTTTATAGCATTCTCCGCTGCTTTTATGGCATTTGAGACACGTTTTCCTATTGCAGATTTGATATTTTTCAACATCGTGGAGTCATCTTTGGGCAAAAATTGCTGCTCAAACCCTTTCGTCGGATCCCATTTATACTCTGGTTCATAGTCAATTATAGCTACAGGCATATAAACCAG
>VGWY01000331.1 GCA_016873575.1 Nitrospira sp.
GCAAAAAAGTGCAAGTCCTCAACTTGAGGATGGCTACACTCGACTCGCTAATGAACTACTTGAAGCCATGGCACGTCACCGCCTGCCTGGCGAAGTTAGACAAATTATTGACGTGATCCTCCGTCTGACGTATGGCTATCAAAAAAAAACAGCATCAATTACGTTATCTCAATTTTCTCTTGCCACTGGACTCAAAAAACCAAACATCGTCCGGGCTTTAAATCGTGCTATAAACTCTAAAATCGTTATCAAAACTGATAACGGAAAATCTGTAAGTTATTGTTTTCAAAAAGATTATACAATTTGGAAATCATTATCAAAAAAGATAACAACTATGAGGATTTAAAGAAATGGATGACATTATAGCATTAATATCAATCTGGATACTGATAATATTTATAGGCATTAAAATATTATGAGTTATTGCTCTAACTGTGGGTATTTGTGGACAAGTTTAATTCAGTGCCATTGTGTTGGTTGTCATCAGCATTTCAAATCTGAGACATCCTTTAAAAAGCACAAAAGAGGCGGTCAATGCCTTGCAATAGAGGAAATGTTAGGGAAAAAGATGTTTTATGATGCTGAAAATAGGTATTGGATTACAGGGAAGATGCCAGATATAAGGAGAGAAGGCTAAATTTAGTGTTGCATTTGAAATTTTAGACCATAAAAGACAAAAAGTGACATATTATAAGGCTTCAATATTATAGTTCCCAAATTTTAATCTTGTAATAAGCTTCTATTAATTTTTTTTTCAGCCTGTAAACAGGTGTTCTAAATCCCTTGACATCTTCCACCACCATTTCTCCTTGCTTGTTTCTGTAAGTAAAATCACATACATATGTGAATATTCTCTTCCCATCTATAGCAAAGTCAAATGGATATTGCAATTCAAGGAAACTGATTTCTCCTGCTTTTTGAAGTAATAGGAGTTCACTATAGCGTTTAGCTTCTTTTTTGGAATGAAATCTTATTTCATCTACTATAGTAATTTTATTGTAATATTTGGCCTGCATGACAACCATAAGGAAATCTAAAGACGGCTCAACTTAGCGTTAGCCATCGTAGCACTCACATTCATATCCATGCTCAATGCCGCAAGCCACGTGCTGCCCTCTGTGTCCTCTGATTCGAGAACAGCGGTAACCGTTTTTTAATTCTTTTTCACATTGTTCGTAATGATTTATACTGATATAACATTCATTCAAACAAGCAGGCATAACATCTTCATTCAGCGGATTCAACGCCTTGTCTTGTTTTTCCATAAGTTCCTTTCTCACCGCTGCTGACGGTGTTATGTCTCTAAGTTAATATCGTTCACAATCTCATTGCCCTTGGAATCCCATCCATCACGTTTACGCCTTGCAAATAGTTCAAGGGGATTTAAGTCTCAGATATTCCTCGAACAATGCGTTAAGTCTCAGATATTCCTCGAACAATGCGTTAAGTTTTTCCCTGAACTCATTTGCATTATTTAGGACTCCATCTTCTCTTGTTTTCTCTTTCGGAAAATTCTTAAAAGGCATCAAAAAAACCGCGGAGGGGAATTGATAATATTCTGCTATCCTCTGTAGTAATCTCCATTCGATTGAGACTTTAAAATCCTCTGGGGTACAGCCACGTCCAATTGAATCAACAACTTCGTTAGTTTTGGGGACTTCCATTTTATTGACTCCTTATATTGTGAGATTATCCTTTCAAAGAAAGGAGGTGAAACAGATGAAAAAGTTAATCTTGGTAGTAGGTGTTCTTTTGTTGTTTGCTTCAAAGGCTGATTTTTGTCGTTATAAAACTGGCAAAGTAAAAATTGGGAAGTTAAAAGCATAATACCTCCTGTGCCATACGTTTAACTGCTATTTCACAATACTTTTCTTCAATCTCAATTCCAATAGCCCGATGTCCTAAATCCTTCGCTGCTCTCAACGTT
>VGWY01000332.1 GCA_016873575.1 Nitrospira sp.
ACCTCCATTCCATTTATCTCCCTGTTTTATGAAAATATGGCAAAGAGGTTGTCGGTGCATGAAGCAGTATCGCTTTCAAGAAGGCTCGTCCTTTCCATGTCAAGGGATGCTGATAATCCTCTTGAGAAGGCATCTTTCTTTATACCAGCAGTTTATCTTAACAGTTTTGATGTCCGCATTTCTGATGAAATAAAAGCCAAGCCATTCGAGACCAAACTACCTGAATGGGTTGAAAAAATACCATATCCCACTGAAAATTTTGTTGGAAGAGAAAAGGATATCATAAAGGTAGAAAGACTATTTTCAAGGCAAAGGGTTATAACGATTAAAGGCGCCTATAGTATTGGGAAATCAACGCTTGCAAAAAAGATTGCAAGGGATAATATCTGGAGATTCCCTGATGGTATATTCTGGTTTACCTCAAAAGACAACCCCCTTCTTAACGCAACCCGGATAGAAAGGGAAATTGTTAAATTTTTAGATGAAGATAGTGAGATTGAGACTGCTATAAGAGACAGAAAACTACTGTTGATAATAGACAACTGGGAGACCATAGGAAGAAGAGAAGGTGCTGATAAGCAGGAGATCAAAGAGGAGAAAAAAAGGTTTTACACACTGATTGAGAAGTTTTCCAGATACTGCAATGTCATTATAACATCAAGGGATGATACAGGCTATTCTTCTGATGTCATAGTTCCTATTTATGAACTGCCGGTTAAGAGATCAGTAGAACTTTTTAGAAGGATTGTTGAGTCCTTTGATAAACCCCTATCTAAAAATCTAAATGATGAGGTGATTAAAGATATCTGTGACAGTTCAGGCAATTCTCCCCTTGCTGTTATGATTATCGCTAACCAGCTCAGGACTGAATCAATAGAGGATGTAATAGAAAAACTTGAGGAGGAAAAGATAGAAGAACTGTATGCTGAGATAAAGGGAGAGGAGCATAATATCGTTAAGGCAATAAAACTCTCATTTGATACACTTAAGGAAAATGAAAAATTGCTTCTTATAAGGCTTCCTGCCCTTGTTGGAGTTATTAATGAGAAGACTGTTCAAGCCCTTGATGTCATGGATGTAAAAAGGTCACTTGGGTTACTTTTCCAGAAGAGTCTTGTTGAAAGGATTGGCAACAGATACTTTCTTCAAACCCTGACCAATATGTTTGCCAAAAAAGAACTAAAAAAGAAAGAGGGTGAAGATGCACTTTTTAGCCTTAAGTTAAAGACACTTAATTGGGCAGAAAAAAATAATGATGACCTGTTGATAGAGCTTACAGCAGGTGTCTTTGAAAGACTTCATACAATAGGCAAATGGGATGATTGTTTAAGATTTGGACATGCTGCTTTAAAAGCGATTGAGAACAAGATTAAATCAGGTGAGATTGGTCATGAATGGCATATTGCTTTTTATCTACATAATTTAGGGATAGTTCATCAATTAAAAGGCGATTATGACAAGGCACTTGAGTTCTACCAGAAGTCCCTTGAGATAAAGGAAAAGATAGGAGACATTGCAGGGGCTGCTAGTAGTATGGGCATGATTGGAAATATCATGTATATAAAAAAAGATTATAAAACCGCACTCAGAAATTATCTCATCTCATTGGACATATTTGAGAAGATTGGTTCACCAAATGCAGATATAGTTAAGGGTTTTATCTCTGAATTGATAAAAAAAATAGGAGAAGAAGAATTTAACAAATTATTAACAGAGATAAGGCAAAAGAGAAAATAGGATTAAGTCAGGCAAGATGCCTGATCTATTTATAAAAAAGCAAGTGAGATGCATTACCCAAATCCCGATATAGAATTTAAAGATTATCCTACCATTGGAGATTCAGGGGTAATTTTTTAACTATATGGTATTTACTTCTGTCAAATTAGCACCTGAAATCTCTTTTGCAAGAAAATACCGTCC
>VGWY01000333.1 GCA_016873575.1 Nitrospira sp.
GAGGAGGGGATGACAGGGTTCCAGGAAAAGACAGGGGCATTACAGATAGACGAACAGGCAAAGGCAGCTATTGAGGGCATTGCGAATCTGAGGGCACAGATTGCGGCAAAAGAGGTAGAGCTTAAGGTGATGAAGACATATTCGACCCCGAATAATCCTGACCTTCAGAAGGCAGAAGAGGCATTAAGAGGGATGAAGGTGGAGTTAAGCAAGCTTGAGGTAAAAGGAGGCAGTCGCGCCCCTGACCCACTGATGCCTACCGGGAGAATGCCTGCAGTAGGGACGGAGTATATAAGGAAATTAAGGGAGGTAAAGTTTAACGAGACCCTCTATGAACTCCTGTTGAACCAATATGAGTTAGCAAGGCTCGATGAGGCAAAGGATGCAGCAATTATACAGGTAATTGACAAGGCAGTACCTCCGGAAAAGAAGGCAAAACCAAAAAGAGCGCTCATGGTTGTACTCGCAACCTTTATGGGTTTCTTTTGCTCAATTTTTGTAGCATTCTTTATGGAATATAAAGAGAGGGAATCGAGCAACCCAGAAAATAGAGAGAGATTTGAAACACTTAAAAGATATATAAGATTCAGGAGGAAGGAGAAACCGTAGGGAAATATGAAGGCAATAATACTTGCAGGGGGCAGTGGTACAAGGCTCTGGCCACTTTCAAGAAAAAAATATCCAAAGCAGTTTCTGAAACTGAATAGTAACATGTCCCTTCTCCAGCAGACAGCAGAAAGACTTTTAACAGTTATCTCTCCCCATGATATTGTTATCATGACAAATGATGAGTATAAATTTCATGTGAAGTCTGACCTGAAGGGTTTTAGTAATATAGTTCTTGAACCTGCAAGCAGGAACACTGCCCCTGCAATAGCACTTGGTGCTAAATATTGTATGGAGAAGCTTCATTGTAGTAGTGATGAGGTCATTATTGTTCTACCTTCTGACCATGTCATTCAACCTGTTGAAAAATTCAGTGAATATATAAAACAGGCAGAAGAAATAGCCAGCGAAGGACATATCGTTACGTTTGGGATAAAGCCAACACGGCCTGAGACAGGATATGGATATATAAAAGTCAGAAGTCAGAAGTCAGAAGTCAGAAGTGAAGAAGTAAACTATTATTCTGTCGAAAAATTTACTGAGAAACCTGATATAGAGACTGCAAGGCAGTATTTACAGGAGGGGAATTATTACTGGAACTCAGGGATCTTTGCTTTTAGAACGGATTCAATCATTGAGGAAATTCAAAGACATGCCCCTGAGATAGGCAGTTTGCTTGAGTTAGGTTTTGATGAAATGGTCTCACACTTTACCGAGATGCCAAATATATCAATTGATTATGCAGTGATGGAGAAGTCAGACAGGGTAGTAACAC
Organism: Nitrospira sp.; assembly: GCA_016873575.1. Taxonomy (GTDB): domain Bacteria; phylum Nitrospirota; class Thermodesulfovibrionia; order Thermodesulfovibrionales; family SM23-35; genus VGWY01. Next base: position 1,382 of record VGWY01000333.1, read on the forward strand.
TGCCAATGGAGATATCCTGGAATGACATAGGTTCGTGGGATTCCTTGTTTGATCTCCTCGGCAAAGACGAAAAGGGAAATGTAAAAAGCGGAGATGTCATCACGATAGATACAAAGGATACCATGATAATCGGTGATAAACGGTTGATAGCAACTATCGGCTTAAAAGATTGTCTGGTGGTAGAGACTGCTGATGCCATACTGATATCAAAGAGAGGGCACTCACAGAAGGTTAAGGATTTTATCCATAAGCTCAAAATAGACAATCGCAAGGAGGCAATTGAACATATCACAACCTATAGACCATGGGGGAGTTACACAGTACTTGAAGAAGGAGACAGGTATAAGATTAAAAGGATAGTAGTGAATCCGGGGGAGCAACTGAGCCTTCAGAAGCATTATCACAGGTCAGAGCACTGGGTGGTTGTCAGAGGCACTGCGAAAGTGACGATTGGAGACAAGGAGATATTTATCCATGAAAATGAATCTGCATATGTGCCG
>VGWY01000334.1 GCA_016873575.1 Nitrospira sp.
TACATCCGAGACCTTACTCCCCCGGATATATGAATCTTTGTCTCATATGGTATTATCTTACAAGACATTTTGTATTAAAATAAGTGGTATAGGAGTATTTCCGAACAGGAAATATCCAAGGGTCATATGGACTGGGATAGAGGATACAGAAATACTGAAAAGGCTTCAAAAGGATATTGAAGATTCTATGACGATGCTGGGTTTTAAAAGAGAAGATAAGGAATTTCATCCCCATCTGACACTCGGAAGGGTAAAATCCCAGAAAGGAATGCCTCATCTCATGAACGAACTTGATAACATAAAAGGAAAGGACTTTGGAGTTATAAACGTCAAAAGCATAAAACTCATGCAGAGCAAACTGAAACAACAGGGGGCTGAATATAGCTGCCTATACGAGATACCATTCGGGAGGGAGAAAGACAGATAATACAATTTAGCCACAGAGGACACAGAGAAAAATCGGGTCTACGACTCGTAGAGAATTTTTCTTAAAGAAAGATTCCGTGTCAAGCACGGAATGACAACTTAAGGAGTATTTTCAGGTGAAAAGGAGGGAACATGACTGATAAAGATAAAGTGAGGGCACTTGAGATGGCCATTTCGCAGATTGAAAAGAGCTTTGGGAAAGGTGCCATTATGCGGCTTGGAGCAGAAGGAATTGCCGAAGGTATCCAGGTAATCCCTACGGGCTCTATATCTCTTGATATTGCCACGGGTATTGGTGGTTTCCCGAGGGGGAGGGTTATCGAGATATTCGGTCCTGAGTCATCAGGGAAAACCACTTTGGCCTTAAGTGCTATTGCTCAGGCACAGATGGCTGGAGGTACTGCAGCATTTATAGATGCTGAACATGCACTCGATGTTAATTATGCACAAAAACTCGGCGTGAAGATAGAAGACCTCCTTATCTCACAACCAGATACAGGAGAACAAGCCCTTGAGGTTGCAGAGGCACTCGTAAGGAGTGGAGCAGTTGATATTATTGCAATAGATTCAGTCGCTGCCCTTGTGCCCAAGGCAGAAATAGAAGGAGAAATGGGTGATTCACTCCCGGGACTTCAGGCAAGACTCATGAGTCAGGCATTGAGGAAACTAACTGCTGCGATATCAAAATCCCAGACAACTGTTGCGTTCATAAACCAGATACGAATGAAGATAGGCGTTATGTTTGGCAGCCCGGAGACAACAACAGGAGGAACGGCACTGAAATTTTACTCTTCTATGAGACTCGATATACGAAGAATTGATAATATCAAAGAAAATCAGGAGACTGTAGGCGTAAGGGTAAGGGTAAAAGTAGTCAAGAATAAGGTAGCGCCTCCTTTTAAGCAGGCTGAGGTTGATATCTATTTCAATGAAGGGATTTCAAGGGTCGGAGAACTTGTTGACCTGGGTGTTGAAAAGGGGATCATCGAAAAATCAGGAGCCTGGTATAGTTATGGCGGCAACAGGATTGGCCAGGGGCGGGAGAACGTAAAAGAGTTTTTAAGAAATAATACTGCAGCCGCAAAAGAGATTGAGAAAAATATTATTGAAGCATATAAGTTAAGGAGATAATCATGGATATTAATGAACTTTTAACACGGGCACATTCTTCAGGCGCTTCAGACCTCCATCTGAAGGTTGGTTCGCCACCTGTATTGAGAATCAATGGAGAGCTTATCCCTCTTACGTCAGAGGGTAGAGTATCACCTGAAGAAGTATTGAGGGCTGCCTCTGCTGTTATGACTCCCACGCAGCAAGAAATGTTTAGGAAGAGAAATGACATTGATCTTGCCTATAGTATCCCTGGTCTCGGAAGGTTTAGATGCAATGTATTTATGCAGAGGGGAACCATAGGAATGGTATTCAGGGTCATTCCAACA
>VGWY01000335.1 GCA_016873575.1 Nitrospira sp.
TTTTTACCCTCCTGGTTTTTAGGTTTTCACCTTTTGGGTGATATTATATATCACCTGAAACCTTTAACCACGAGGGTTCTTCTTCTTTCTCTCTATTTCTAAATCTTTTTTAGGGCATTACCATTGGCCCAAAGTTGAGGCTGAGGAGTTATTAAAAGAAATCTCTCACTGAGACAGAGGATACAAGAGGGGAATATAGATTTTTAGCAACTTTGCAAGAGACAAAAATTGAAGGCAGGGATTAGAATGAACTATATTATAAACATTCAAAAACCTTAAGAAACTCTTAATAAGGAGGAAGATATTATGGTAGAGATTGTTGCAAAAAAGATTCCTTACAGGGTTATCCCATATCATTTAGAGATAAGGAGCTTACATAATGACCGTCTGAAAATAGATTCGCCGATATCAGTTTTGGTTGAAGAGGAAGAGGAGCAGATTATAGCCTATGCCCCTGATCTGGAAATATATGGGTGTGGTTATGATCTGGGTGAAGCGCTGGATGATCTGAGAAGGAGCATTGTTGAAATGTATTATGATCTAAACAAAGATAAGGATAAATTAGGGGTTGATCTTAAAAAGATATGGGACTACCTTTACTCTATTATAAGGCTAAAATGACAATCAGGGAAGCATTGAAACTCTTTGAAAAATTAGAGATGCATATCCGAGAAGGGAAGGATACAATCGCAAGTTTTTATCACGGAGAAAAGCTGATAACCCGCACAAAGGTTCCTCATAAAAGGGGAGAGTTGAAGGGAAAACTTCTCCATTTTATAAGACAACAGATGAAGTTAAGCGACAAAGAATTTGAAGAATTGAGAGAATGTAAGATTTATAAAGAAGATTATGTGAAGTTGTTAAAAAAGAAAGGTAAACTCTAGTTAGTGTCTGTCCATAAACTAAGAATTAAATTATCCGTCATTCCCCGACTTGATCGGGGAATCCAGTGTTTTCAAAGACTTCTGGATTGTCCGGTCAAGCCGGACAATGACAAATATGGAGTTTATGGACAGACTCTAGTTATAAATTATTTGCGACTTTGCAAGAGACAAAGAACAGGGGGTAAGCATTAATTTATGAAAAAGGAAAAAATGGGATTAGGGACATTCCTGAAGGAAGTAGAAAAACGAATAGGTAATCTTTCTAAGGAGGAGTTGAAAGCTATCCTTATTTTGAAGGCACAAAACCTGAAACCCGCCGAGAGGGAATCCTTTTTAGCCGAACTAATACCTGTGAAAAAGGCTGAGACTGTAATTGCTGCTGATGATACCCTGCTAACTGACATTGATGATTTTGTGAAGCGTATAAAGGATGGAAAATATTCACATGGCTGGGGATGGGATGACGAGATTCATGATGAACGTGAATGGGGCGATGAATCCTGGGTAGATGAAATGGATGAATTGTTTGATAGAACAGATGATGTGTTTTTATCGGGTAATATGGAATTTGCTTGTCAGGCCTATGGGAAATTATTGAAGGCATTTCATATGGGTGAAGAAACAGGTCATTTCCCCGGTCAGCTTTCGCCAACAGAAATGGTAGAGACGGATTTAGATGAAGCAAGGGCAAGGTACCTCAGAGCCTTATATGAAACAACTATTAAGAAAGAAAGGGCAAAGGTCATATTTGATGAGATTAAAAACCTCAGGTATATCGGCTCTACCGATTTTGATTTAAAAACAATTGAAGATGCGCTTACAACAAAACCAGAAGACTGGGGACAGTTTCTTGAAGACATGAAGGGGATTTTACTTGAGAGTGTCCTTGCTCAAAATATGAGAGCATTGGGTTATGTGAAGAATCTCGATATGTTGTGCTCTATTATCTTTGAACTTGAAGGCTTAGGAGGACTGTCA
>VGWY01000336.1 GCA_016873575.1 Nitrospira sp.
ACAGTTTTTTAGGTGTTCACTTTTAATTCGTAAATTTGTAAAAAACGGTTCACTTTTAATTCGTAATTGACATTACCGGAATTTTACCTTGACAATATCTGACTATTTCCTGTATTCTTGTAGTCTTAAAATATTAAAATTTAACTTGAAGGGGGGTAGAGAATTGTATGCGTTAGGTAAACATCTTTTGATAGAATTGCGAGACTGTAATCCCAAAATTCTGAAGAGTCTCGAGAAAGTAAGAAATATACTTGTCTCTGCAGCAAAAGAAGCTAAGGCAACAATCATTGATATTTCCTTCCACGAGTTTAATCCATTCGGTATAAGCGGTGTAGTAGTAATAGCAGAATCCCATCTCACTATCCATACGTGGCCTGAATATGGTTATGCGGCTGTGGATATCTTTACCTGTGGTGATGTTATAAAACCAGAGGTAGCTGCCTCATATCTCATAAAAGAATTTGAATGTAAAAATCCTTCTCTTGTCGAAATGAAGAGGGGGATACTCTCTCACAAAAACGAGAAATTACCACATAAGGTTTCTACAACCTATGATGATAACTGCTTAGCAGTTGGTGTAACTTCTCATAGGGGCTAAACTGTCACTACGTGTCCTCTCTGTTGGTAAGGGCTGCGATTCCAGGCAGTTCCTTTCCTTCGAGCAACTGAAGGGAAGCTCCTCCACCTGTTGATATAAATGTTATTGCATCAGACACTCCTGCCCTGTGCACAGCGAGGTCAGTATCACCACCACCAACAATAGTAAGGGCATATGCATCTGCAACCGAGCGAGCAATTGCAAATGTCCCTCGTGAAAATTCATCAACCTCAAATACACCCATAGGACCATTCCAGAGTATAGTCTTTGCATCCTCAATTACCTCTGAAAAGAGTCTGACGGAGGCAGGACCAATATCAAGTGCCTTCCACTCCTTTGGTATTTCGAGGGTAGGAACAATCTTTTTGACGGTACCGGGTTCCGTGCCCTGAGCAATCACACAGTCTACGGGTAGATAAAACTTTATACCTACACTTTTCAGTTTTTTCCGTATCTTCTGTGCTGTTTCAATCATTTCATCTTCAACAAGTGAGTTGCCAACCTCATAACCCATTGCCTTTATAAAGGTATACGCCATCCCCCCGCCTACGATAACCTTATCAACTTTATCACTAATATTTTCAAGCACTCCTATTTTCCCGGAAACCTTTGCACCGCCAAGGATAGCAACAAAAGGTTTGACAGGATTATCTATAGCGCCTTTCAGATATTCTATCTCTTTTTTCAGTAGGAATCCGGCTGCAGAGGTAAGAAATTTTGGTATCCCTACAATTGATGCATGTGCCCTGTGTGCTGCGCCGAAGGCATCATTTATATAGAAATCTGCAAGATTTGCTAAGGCACGGGCAAATTCCTCCCCATTTTTCTCTTCCTCGATATGGTATCTGAGGTTTTCAAGGAGGAGCACATCTCCTGCATTCATCTTAGATACAAGACCTTCTACCTGACTTCCAATACAATCTGGTGCAAAGATTACATCCTTGTTCAGGAGCCGCTGAAGCCTTTTTGCGACCGGGGCAAGACTGAACCTTGGATCTACCTTCCCTTTTGGTCTCCCAAGGTGTGATGAGAGGATGACTTTTGCTCCCTCATCAATTGCATAATTGATTGTGGGAAGGGCTGAACGAATTCTCGTGTCATCAGTTATCTGCAGGTTATCATCGAGGGGGACATTAAAGTCAACCCTGATAAATACCTTCTTCCCCTTAATGTCAAGATCTTCTATGGTTAATTTGTGTAAGATATCTTTAATCGGAACTGGT
>VGWY01000337.1 GCA_016873575.1 Nitrospira sp.
TTTTTTATTGTTCGTCAGGAGGATAAGATCATACCTTAAACATATAGAAGCTATGAGAAGGTCGAGATCACCAATAATGTTCCCCTGTTTCCGTAATTTATTTCTTTCTTTCCCAAAGATTTTGCATACCTCATGATCTATAGGTAAAACAGTTATTCCTTCAAGGAAGGTTTCTAATGTATCGAGGCTTTCGTCATAATCTTTTGAACCATATACCCCTTCATAAAGCTCAGCAACTGATATGATACTTGTACAAATGCCTGAAGCAGTAAACTTTTCAAGTTTCTTTGTTACAGCTTCGACACCATTAAGATGGTCTATAATCCAGTCAGTGTCAATGAGATATTTCAAAACTTAACTCTTGACCTGGTAGAAATGAGCCTGTCCGAATAAATATCAAGCTTTAATTTCTCTGCATCAATAAGCCCCTTCCACCTACCTGCTGTTTTTCTTAGCAATCTAAGAGTCTTTTCCTTTTTTTTGGTTTTCAAGTAATCTATATATTCAAGAACCTCCTTTTTCCCATCTTCTGGTAAATCTTTCAATTCAGTAATAATTTTATCTTCTATAGCCTTTGTAGATAGCATGTTTCCTCCTCTTATTTGCATTTAAATTATACCATAGCTAAAACTTCCCTATTCAAGATTTATAACTCCCCTTTAAATGTCTTATCAAGAATGCCCGGCATCAGGGCTTGGTTCAAATTATTTGAAAATGTACCCATCCTTTTTTCTTTATATTTTGTTTTTCTTTTTTGTTCTTCTCTCAACATCTTTCGCAAATTGAATACCTTGCTGTGTAAGTTTCCACCCTTTTACCCAATCACCTCTCACATAACGCCAGTTATCTGACTTTGCCTCTTTAAGTGCCATCACTGTAATGTAAGTATCTGGTATCTTCTTTTTGCCAATCTTCGTTAAAAAAATGTCCGGATAGGTTCTTGATGCTTGGTCAGCTATTATTTCTGTGTCAATATATGCTTTAATGGCATTACAGAGATAAAGGACGAACGTAATCTTTGGAACAATGGATCCCCAATCTATTCTTTTTTTCATAGAATATCTTAATAAATTTATAAAATATGAATTCATAGCGTTCTTCCTTTCATTATGGCAATCATTTAATTCCTAATTCCGAACCCTAGCAAAAATTCTCGGCATTATAACGATTTTTTATTAGTCAGTTATAATTTGTCAAACCCATCTTCTACAGTTGAGGGCTAAAAACGCCTCATAAGAAAAGTAAAACCCAGTATTTAAGCCATTCTACAAAAACAGAATTTGGAAATATCCCTAAAATGTAGTGCCACGTCATATTATTTTTTACTTGACATATCATTTCCAAAGCAGTATATTAGTAGTGCTATGTTTTTCAGAATCAAAAAGTCAGGTCCGAGGGAATACCTCCAGATTGCTCACAACCGCAGGGAAAAACTCAAGGTAAGGCAGGATGTTATTGCCACCATAGGCAGGCTTGATGTTTTGAGGGCATCGGGGGCTCTGGAGAGTCTTTTGCGATCTGGGGTAAAGTTTTCAGAAAAGCTTGCTATTATTGATTCCGGGCGGCAGGGAGAGTCGATATCGTCGAAGGAGTATACAATAGGGCTGCCGATGATATTCGGTCGCCTCTGGAAAGAGACAGGGATAAAGATAACGATAGAGTCGCATTTAGAGGAGAGGAAGTTCAGATTCCCTGTAGAGAGGGCTATATTTATGACTGTATTGCACAGGCTAAGCAGTCCGGGATCGGACAGGGCAGCAGAGAAATGGCAAAATGGATACAAGATAGAAGGTGTGGAAGGG
>VGWY01000338.1 GCA_016873575.1 Nitrospira sp.
CCTTAGCCCCGATTAAGCAAGGTTAGGGCTCCGTTGAGACCCTCGAATTACCAGGGTTGGGCAAGGTGCAAAACATAAAAGCTTATTAAGCATGATGAAAAAAGTACTTGACAAAAATAAACCAGGGTTAGGGTGAGGGGGGATTTGAAGAGAGGTTTTCAGATGAAAATGATTACTAAATTTGTCATTGCGAGCCCCTTCGCTATTGTCATTGCGAGGTCGTATCGACCGAAGCAATCTCGTCTTATCGCTCAGGACAGGCTCCGGCGAAGCAATCTCCTTATTTGCCTGTTTACTGCTTACTGCTTACTGCTTACTACTTTTGGATTCACAGGTTTTGCCCTTGCAAAGGATGAAGTTGCAACCGTTGTCGCTCTCCGCAATAAGGCAGTTATCGAGAGGGATAAAAGGAAGACAGAGGCAAAGGTAAAGGACGGTATCCTCCTCATAGATACCGTATCAACCCTTGAGGCATCAAAGGCAAAGATGCTCTTTATTGATGACAGTGTTCTCACGCTTGGTGAAAAATCAAAGGTGGTTATAAAAGAATTCGTTTATAGCAAGGAAAAAGGAGGCCGGTCAATATTCAATCTCATAGATGGCAAGATGAGGGCTATCGTAGGGAAAACAGAATTTGAGGTTCATACTCCAACTACAGTGGCAGCAGCAAGGGGAACTGTCATCCTCTTTGAGACAGGGATACTGAATGGGAGGAAGTTCACCACCATAATCTGTCTCGAGGGTGAAGGAATGGTAAGAAGTATGGACCCGAACATCAAAGGGACATTAACATTGAAACAGGGGATGATGATAACAGCCTTTGAGGGGAAGTCTTTACCGTCACCCTCACCAGCACCTCCTGCAGTGGTCGAGAGGCTAAAGACTGCAACTACCATCACATTCGATGATTATGACATATCATCCCCTTCGCCTCCGGCAGAGACTGGTATTGGAGGCTTGGTCTTTGAGCTGCCTCCTCCTGTTACACCGCCTATTGATCAGCCGCCTGTACAGAATACGCCTGTGAATATTAATGTAATCTTTACAACACCTGTAAACGTTGATGTAACTTTTCCATAATGATTATGAACCAATTTCCACCACAGAGTTCACAGAGAGCACAGAGAGCACAGAGAGAAGCAAGATACAAGATGCGGGAGACAGGATGCGGGAGACAGGATGCGAGAGACAGGATGCGAGAAAGTCTATATGGTCATTCCCCGATTTAATCGGGGAATCCAGGAAGACATGGATTCCGCATCAAGTGCGGAATGACGGAAAAGGGAATTGTCATATGAAAAAGTTTTTGATACTATTGTTCCTTTTTTTCCTGTTAGCAAATGTCATTGGCTGTGGTAGCAGTAGTTCGAAATATGATAATAAAATAATATTAGGCAAAACAGCAGTAACAATAAAGCTTGGGGAGACAAAGAAAACATCACATTCTGGGAATATCCTGAATACATCAGGGATACCATCCGAGGTCGCAAATATAAGATTTACAATCTCAGTACCTGGCATGACGACCATTCAGAGGGTTGTGGCAAACACGGGGCAGGATACCATCTCAGAGACATTTAACGTCCCCAATGGTACCAGCAGGCATTTTCTTGTTGAGGCATTAGATACATCAGACAATGTTTTATACAAAGGTGAAACTGATGCAGACCTCGATGGAACACCTGTTACCCTGACTATTAACCCTACAACGATACTTATTCAATTAAGAGCCTCATTTTCTTATTTCTATGTGAAATATAAGCAGCATAATTACGTCTTTGAAT
>VGWY01000339.1 GCA_016873575.1 Nitrospira sp.
CAAGGAATTCAGGAGAGTTCCTCGCCTTTGGTAAACAAGGTAGCGTTACGTATCTCTTCCAGTCCCATAAGGGAGTTATCCCAAAAGCTTCCCGAGTTTTTCTCTAGTCCTATGTTTAGGTTTTTAATCAAAAATCGCTATAAAAAGATTATTTTTCTAAAATTAAGAACAAAGTTCGGTAAGGATTATAGGAATTTATTGAAGATTTTACAAAATGCAGGACTTATCAGTGTATCTCGACGTAAAATAGTTATTTCAGCAGAGAACAAAGAAAAACTTGTTTTTGATATACTTCTCCTTCTTCAATGTCTAAAAAAAGTTGATATTGTATTGAGCGGTCTTTCAAAAGATGAGATACATATATGCATAGGTAATTTGATAAAAAAAGGAAGAATCAGCTGTTCTCATTTTGGTTTTATGCCCCGCAGAAAAGAAATAGGACAGCTCTTGGGAATGCAGATTGAAGATAAATATAAGCGAGAAGCTTTAAAGAGAAGAAGAGAAATCCAAAGTAAGATTGCCCTAATCCGCATTGGCATTCGTTACTGGAATTACTTTAATTCAGATTTGATACATGAAGCACGCCATGAATATAAAACTCTGCGTAGTCGAGGAGTAGAATTTCCTTCGCTGGTTATTCATGAAGTAACCCGCCATTTCCATTGGAAAAAGAATTATCTGGAAGAGAAGAAATGTTTGGAGGAAACCCTACGACTTTGGCACAAAGAAAGGGGATATGAAAACTTAGAAGGGGTGCCTTTTAATAATCTTTCTGGAGAGGATAGGAGATGGGTGTGTAACGTGATGAGGGATTTAGCATTACTGAATGAAAAAATAAAAGATTTTGAGCAGCAAATTAAAGTCTCCCGTTCTCCCAAGGAAGGCGTAGTCACTGGCTCAAGCCCATTGGCGGCCCGCAGCGCCTCTCCGCTGGCGCAGTCATCAGTCATCAGTCATCAGTCACCAGTCAAAATGCGCTCTTATTCATCGCTCTTGGTGCTTAGAGCCAGTAGTTCTCCATTTATATGTCCACATAGGTTAGCGATACATAATCATAAAATAATTGAAGGTTTCAATAGGCTGCCGCTGAATGTTAAAAAAGCTGTAGATATTGGGACAGGAAGAGGTTTATTCCTTAAGAATTATCGCCTTCGTTTTCCCGATGAAGCAATAATAGGATTAGAAATTTCCTTAGAAAACATTCATTCAAATCTTTCTGTGCTCGAAAAAAGGGAGATTGTTATTTGTGACATTTTATATTCAGGGATAATTCAGAGTTCAGTTGATAAAGCATATATCAATATGCCTGATTCTAACGAACGCGCTCAATTACCGGGTATCCTTACTGGAGTTTGGAGAATTCTTAAGCCTAATGGATTAGTATATATCACAACGGAAAGGCAGCATCCATCTGCACCCCACATCAAAAAATGGCAACAGACAATAATGCGAATTCTAAAAACAAAAGGATTTGTGCTTGAGTTGAAAAATAAACCATTAGAAGAAGTTGATCCCAGATATCCCAAAAGTGAATATATCGAGCTTTATACGAGACTAAAAATTAGAGTTGAGTTATTTGTAGCCCATAAGCAAACAGCTCAATTTAATGGTGTCGCTAATGCCGCATTGTATTCGGCTAATTCCAGCAGCCCTATGCGCCATGATTTTGCTAACAGAGAATGGCGGCAACTGAGCCTTGAGTTCAGGACTAAACAGGAGATAAACGAGATAAATAATAAAATAAAGTCCCTCGCCGATGAAGGAACCATT
>VGWY01000340.1 GCA_016873575.1 Nitrospira sp.
ACATCGAGTCTTTAGCAGCAGTCTTGCCTTTTATCGTCTCTATCTCTTTTTCAAGTATCCTTATGTCAGAAACAAGTTTTTCTACCCTTGTATATGCCTTGTCTGTTTTTAATAACTCGCTTATTTTCTTCAGTTCTGCAGACTTATCTTTGAGGTAATGATATGCCTCTATACCAGTGAGTGCCTCTATCCTTCTGATGCCAGATGCCACACTTCCTTCAGATGTGACGACACATAATCCTATGTCTCCTGTTGCTTTGCAATGGGTTCCGCCACAGAGTTCTGAGCTGAACCCTGGTACACTGACAACACGTACTGTCTCACTATATTTTTCTCCAAAGAGTGCCATAGCCCCTGATTCAATAGCTGTTTTTATATCCATAATTGATGTCCCAACCGGAAGGTTTTCCAGTATCTTCTCGTTCAACAAAGTCTCAATAGTGGTTATTTCATCTTCAACAGGTGCAGAAAAATGGGTAAAGTCAAAACGTAGTTTTCCGTGTGAGACGAGAGAACCTGCCTGTTTCACATGGTCTCCGAGGACTGACCTCAGAATTTTGTGCAAGAGATGGGTCGCTGTATGATTCCGCATGATTGCTTTTCTTTTTTCAACATCAATCCTGCACTTTACCTTATCCCATACCCGTAACTTACCCTTTTTGATTTTTATGATATGTGAATGAAGTCCCTCCAGGGGTTTTTTCGTATCGAGTACCGTGGCTACAAAATCCTGTCCTGTCAGTTCACCTGTATCACCGACCTGACCACCTGATTCACCATAAAATGGTGTTTTATCAAGAAAGACTTCTACCTCTTCACCTTTGAATGCCTCCTTGATTACCTTTGCATCCTTTACAATAGCCTTTATAACAGATGCTGATTCAAATGTTTCATAACCGACAAATTCTGTTTTCCCGATCTCGGAGATTAATTCTCTGTAGATAGAGGCAACAGCCTCTTCTTCGCCAACCCATGATGCCCTTGCCCTTTCCCTCTGTATCTCCATCTCCCTCTGAAAACCATCTTCATCAATTTTCAATCCTGCATCCATCGCAATGTCACGTGCAAGGTCAATTGGAAAGCCAAAGGTATCATAGAGCCTGAAGATCTCATCTCCCGGTATAACCCTGGTGCCAGCTTTTTTTACCTTTAATATAATCTCATCAAGCTTGTTCATCCCTGTCTCAACAGTTCTGATAAACCGTTCTTCCTCTATCTTGAGGAGTTTCGATGTCCTTTCCTGTTCATCTGCAATTTCAGGATATATATCACCTATTGCTGAAACAACAGATATGATCAATTTGTATAGACATGGTTCATGCATATTGAGGAGTCTTGCATGTCTTGATGCCCTGCGGATTATCCTCCTTAATACATAACCCCGACCCTCATTTGAAGGCACAAGGCCTTCGGAAAGGAGAAAGGTTATTGAGCGTATGTGATCTGCAATGACTCTTATGGATGCATCTGAATCCTGAGTTAAACCATAACTTACACCGGTAAGAGATGAAATATCTGTGATTATTGGTTGAAAAAGATCTGTATCAAAATTGGTCATTTTATCCTGAAGGATTAAACTAATCCGCTCAAGACCCATTCCTGTATCTATACTTGGCTTAGGAAGCGGAGTAAGTTTTCCATGTTCATCTCTATTGAACTGCATAAAAACAAGGTTCCAGATTTCTAAAAATCTGTCGCAGTCGCATCCGACAGAACATCCTGCCTTTCCACAGCCAACTGATTCACCACGATCAAGGATTATC
>VGWY01000341.1 GCA_016873575.1 Nitrospira sp.
CTATGGGCTTTTAGTATTGCCTTTTTTAACTCTTCGGGTTTGTCAGGCACAATCCTGAATCTGACAGGTTCACCACCCCACTCAATAACAAGACCACTCAGGATTCTTGAGTTGTATTCGATAATATCACCTTTCTTTAATTCAGTTCCTGGTTCAACGATTTCATCCCCTGTTGGTATGATGACAACCCTCGGCTTTTTCCTGACATTCACCTCCGTGTGACCACCTGCGAGCATTGCACCTATGTCAACAGGCCTTATCCTGTGGTTTTCAGGCATGATTAATTCAGTTTCAACAATGTCTTCTCCAATAACCCGTACATGTTCCCACGGCGTTGCCGGTGATATAATCTCTATATACTCATTAATCCCCCCACGCCCCCCTTTAGAAAAGGGGGGTAGGGGGGGATTTGATTGCTGACTTCTTACTATATTCACATCTTCAATCATAATGACTGCATTGAAACCATCGGGTATGGGGTCACCTGTATCCACATACACTGCCTGCTCGCCTATCTTCAGCCTTTTGGGATTTTTCTCTGTGGAACCAAAGGTATCTGCGAATTTTACAGCATAACCATCCATTCCAGATGAGTGATAAAAAGGAGATGAGATTTTTGCGATAACTGCCTCTGCGGTAATCCTTCCGAGAGAATCTATAACCTTGATTGTTTCATCTGAAAGGAGTCTATCCCTCCCTTCAGATTCAAGCTTCCCGAGCCATTTTGAGAGAGCCTCCGGTAAAGGCGTATTTTCAAGATAGATATCTCTGGACATTATTCTTTTTCCAGGAGTTTCTTGATCGTTGACTTCAGTTCATTCAGATCTGCTGACTTCACAATATACGATTCTGATGCCCATACAGCAAAATCATCCCTGTAGTCGTAAGCTGTTGACATAATAATGGGTATCTTCGGATTCTTTTCCTTCATCTGTCTCAGAATCTGAATGCCGTCTATATCAGGCAAGAGGATATCAAGTGTAACAAGGTCAGGATTTTCGCTCTCAAAGAGCCTGAGGGCCTCATCACCACTGGATGCTACAACTACCTCATACCCCTCATCACTCAGTTCATCTTTATAAAGCCTCTGTACATGCAAATCATCATCAACAATAAGTATTTTCATGTTATCACTCCTTCCTCCTTCATTTTTTTGTTCTCAACTTTCGAAGATACTTTTTAATCGTCATTCCGTGCTTGACACGGAATCCAGTTCCTTAAAATGCATCTGGATTCCCGCTGGAGTTTACCCCTGGATTCCCGTTTTCACGGGAATGACAAAAGGGGCGGGAATGACAACACCACATTATCATTGGTTCTGCGAAAGTTGTATTTATTCCTCACTTACTATTTTTTATTTCTGATTGTAAAGGTATAAATACCTTAAAAATGCTTCCCCTGTGAGGTTGACTTTCAACCTCTACTCTTCCATTATGCTCCTCTATAATCCTTTGTGCAATGGTTAGGCCAAGGCCGGTACCAGTGTCCTTTGTTGTGAAAAATGGATCAAAGATATATGGGAGGATTTCCTCTGACATGCCCTTACCTGTATCCTGTATCTCGATGACAGCAGAGTCTCCATCCACATAGGTTTTTACAAATATTGTTCCTTTGCCATGCAAGGCATGTACCGCGTTTGTGAATATATTCAGCAGCGCCTCTTTCATCCTGTCGGGATCAATGTATATTTCAGTGGGCTTACCAAATTCCCT
>VGWY01000342.1 GCA_016873575.1 Nitrospira sp.
ATTCGTTCCTTTATCTTAAACAATGCCCCTCTAAATTTTCATATACTTCCCGATTGGTAAACCGCAAAAACTGAATGCCAAAGGCTTCAATCTGGATTTGTCTTTGTATATCGGATAACCGCCCCTTATTCCCCTCCTTACCAAGGAGGGGATGGGGAGATGTATAATGAGAATCTCCGTCAATCTCTACGGCTAATTTCAATTCAGGACAATAAAAATCTATCACAAAATGCTCCACACTATACTGTCTTCTGAATTTATAGCCCTCCAATTGTCTGCCCTTTAACCTGCTCCATAAGATGATCTCTGCCGGTGGCATATTGCTTCTCAATGTCTTTCTCTTTATTTTATGGTCTGTTCTGTTAAATGCCTTTGTAATAACAACCCCTCCTAACCTCCCCTTATTAAGGGGAGGATTTCTGATATGTTACCCACTTAATGTGAGAAAGAACATTTTTTATTTTATTTCTAAAACAATGGTATTGTATCCAAAAAGGTGACCATTATACAATGTTTCAGGTTTCTATACTATACAAGCTATTGCATGAACAGGCTATTATAGATTGACCTCAAAAACTAAATATTTTTAAAATGGTTTAAGATATAATAAGGAAGGCGAAAGAGACGGGGATAGTGGTAAGGAGTCTTGTCACCAAGACCCTGATCCCGGAGATTTGTTTTACAGGAGATTACCATGCAGACAGTAGAAGAAAGAGTTGACAGACTCGAGGCTTTAATGGGACAGTTTATAGTCCAGGTTAATACAGCACTTTTGAGATTTGAAAAAGGGATAGAGGAATTGAAAGACGAGACCAGAAAAGAGACTAAAAGAATAAATAAACAGTGGGGAGACATTGCAAGAAAGATGGGGACTATTGTGGAAGACCTCATTGCTCCTGCATTGGGACCTGTCTTGAGCAAATACTTTGGCTGTGGTACAAAGATGGAAGGACAGAGGATGAGAAAAAGGTTAAAGGGTGAAGAATATGAAGTTGATGCCATCGCCCTTTGTGATGATAAAGTATTTATGATAGAAGTAAGGTCAACTCCCAAGGTTGAATATGTAGATGAGATAGTTGACAAATCAAAGAGGTTTTTTGAATTTTTCCCTGAATATAGAACCAGAGATCTGATAATCATCTTTGGAGGTGTTTCCTTTGCAGACAATGTAATCCAATATGCTACAAAGAATAGAGTATATGTGATGGCATATAGAGAACGGGAGTATATGGATATTTTGAACTTTGATGAGATAAAGAAGCATTTTAAAAAAGTAAAATAGTCAGGATATAAGTTTATCCCTAAATTTCTAAATTTCCTTTGCGGGCCAAAACTTCCCGATAGATACCTTCCAATTGTTCTGCATCCTCTGCAATGATTCTCACAAATGATTCTCACAAAGTATTTGACATTGTATTGTCTGTGAAAATAGAATATAAAAAACATTAAAGGAGGTCTCTCATGACCCCGGCTGCTGTTGAAAAGATCAAATATACCTATAAAGATTACCTGAAAACTCCTGTTGACAAGAGATATGAACTCATAGAAGGAGAATTGCTTATGACACCATCACCAGTTCCAAAGCATCAAAGGATTTCTGGAAAACTTGAGTTTGAATTAAGAAAATTTGTAACAGAAAATAACCTGGGTGAGGTTTTTTATGCCCCATGCGATGTATATCTTGATGATGAAAATGTAGTTCAACCTGAT
>VGWY01000343.1 GCA_016873575.1 Nitrospira sp.
TCACTATTCACTGTTCACTGTTTTATGTTTAATCCTGATTGCTTTCCCAACAGGATGCAAAAGTGAAACGAAAGAGCCTGCTGTTGCAGGAACATTCTATCCTGCACAGAAAGACACTCTGAGAGAGATGATTGATGAATTTCTCTCAAAGGCACAGAAGGGTAGTTATAGTGGTAAACTCATAGCACTTATCTCACCCCATGCTGGCTACCAATACTCAGGTCAGGTTGCTGCCTATTCTTATAAACAACTTGAGAAGAAAGATATCAGAACAGTCATACTGATAGGGCCAAGTCACCATAAGGCTTTCAACGGTGTATCTGTTTATACAAAAGGGAAATTCAGGACACCACTCGGAGATGTAAAAATAAATGAGAATCTCGCAGGACGTCTTATCAATGAAAAGGCAGATGTTGTATTCAACCATGATGCCTTCGAAAGGGAACACTCCATTGAGGTGCAGATACCATTTCTTCAGCGAGTATTAAAGGATTTCACGATAGTACCCATCCTGATTGGTTCCCCTACAAAACAGTCCTTTCAATATCTGACAGAAAAACTCACAGAGATTTTAAGAAAAGATGAAAAGGCAATAATGGTTGCCAGCACAGACCTTTCGCATTATCACGATTATGAGACTGCAAGTGTAATGGACAGTAAGATGATAGATGCTGTTGAGAGGATGTCAATGGAGGATATTGAGAGAAATTTAGTAAAGAGAGAGGCTGAGATGTGCGGTGCATATCCTGTTCTATTCACAATGGCTGTTGCAAGAATGCTCGGGGCAAACTATGGCCTGCTCTATACATATGCCAACTCAGGTGATGTGACAGGTGATAAGGGTCGTGTTGTGGGATATGCTGCCATGGGCATTTACAAGAGTGAGCTTACAAAAGAAGAGAAAGAGGAGCTTCTATCATTGGCAAAAAACACAATTATTAATTATGTAACGAATGGGAAAATCCCCGGGGGAGAAATAAAGAATCCAAAGTTCAGGGCAAATGGTGCCACCTTTGTGACAATTAAGAAAAATGGCAATCTAAGAGGCTGCATCGGGAATATCCAGCCTGTTATGCCACTTTATGAGTCAGTGATAAAAAATGCCATTTCAGCATGTTCAAGTGACCCACGGTTTCCTCCGATGAATAAAGAGGATATCAAGGATATGGATGTTGAGATTTCTATCCTATCCCCGCTCTTGTCTTTAAGGGACGTAAAAGATATTCAGATTGGAAGACATGGCCTTGTTATACGCAAAGGTATGCAGAGCGGCCTCCTTCTTCCTCAGGTTGCAACAGAATTCGGATGGGATAGAGACACCTTCCTTGAGCATATATGCCTGAAGGCAGGGTTACCAAAAGATGCATGGAAGGATGCTGAACTATATATATTTACTGCCGAGATTATAAAATAGATCAGCCCACAATACTTTTATACATTTTCAGCCACAGAGGTCACAGAGGACAAATAAAGTTCAAATATTTTGAAATTCGGAATTCATCGGGTTTTGTTTTTCGGCTTTGAAATTTCTCTGTGTCCTCTGTGGTTATAAAAGATTTTTTTTATTTAACAAATACTCAACACCCAATTCACCGGAAAAACATATAAAAATCAAGCATTTTTCTCATTTACACTTTTCCCTTGACATACACAATATATTGTGGTTTAATTACTAAAAATTAATTTAATAACACAATTTATTGAT
>VGWY01000344.1 GCA_016873575.1 Nitrospira sp.
GCCTTGCGTGATAACCTGTAATGAAAGGGTTTTCCCTCTATGAATAGCTGATATCATTTATATAACCTTATAGTCTTAAGTATTGCGAAAATCGGTGTTCATCTGAAGCCCGGTTAATTCTGATAGGTATTTATTTGCCCTTATAATATGAAAGTCTTCATCAAGAAGCATTACTCCATACGGCATGGAATCGAAGGTAATCCTCCACTCTTCCGCTGCATTTATAAGCATCTTTTCAGCGCTCATGAGTTGAGTATGTTCTTCCACTTCACGAACAGCATGACGTACGGAAAATGCAAGTCTTGATAGCTTATCTTTGAGAACATAGTCTGTTGCACCTTCATTAAGTAACTCAATTGCAAGATCGTCAGTGATAGAACCGGTAACAATAATCACAGGGGTATCAGGTACCTTTTCCCTGGCAATCTTTAAAGCTGAAAGGCCATCAAAAGAAGGAAGCGTATAGTCTAAAAAAATTACGTCAAAGCCGCCCTGTTCAATAGCGTAGATAAAGTCAGTTCGTGTTTCAACCTGCTTTATATCACAAGACATACCGCTTTTAACAAAAATTGACCTGATGATTTCAACATCATTCAGATTATCTTCGAGATAGAGTATCTTTACCGGTAATTTCATCTTACCCCTTCTTATACTTCGAGAGTTCCTCTTTCAATTCCTCTAATTCATCTTTCAGTTCTATCATCCTCAACTCCCTTCCAACAGCCATATCATAAAACTCCTCAAGTTCTTTGACCCTCTTCTTAATCTCATCCTCCATCTCCTTTTTCCTGGTGATGTCCCAGAATATCCCTAATAATCCAATAACATTTCCTTTCTCATCCTTAATTGGTGTTTTGACTGTATGTACCCACACTTCATGTGCATTCTGAATATATTTCTCATCTATGTCTTCAATATTCCCCAACTCCATAATTCTTTTATCATCTGCCCTGTATTTTTCAGCTAATTCTTTGGAATAAAAGTCATAATCTGTCTTCCCTGCAATCTCTTCAGATTTGATTTTTAAATCTCGAGCGTAATTCTCATTGCATGAAATATAAACTGAGTTCTTATCCTTAAGAAATATCTTTTGTGGAAGATTTTCGATTAGTGTTTTGTATTTTTTTTCACTCTCTCGCAGCTTTTCATCTGCCTTTTTACGTTCAGTGATGTCGCGGAATATCTCCAACTTCGAAACACTGCCATCTGGGTTCTTCAAAGGAGTATCAATAAGATCATAGGTTCTCTGGTTCTTGAAGGAGTACCATTCCCAGCGGACTGTCTCCCCTGCAAAGACCTTCTGATTGGGACACCATGGGCAGACCTCTGTCCGGTCGTGGAAATATTCATAGCACTTGCGACCCCTCCAGTGACCGAATTCTTTCTCAAGAAATGGATTTATATACTCAACATCGTAATTTTGATTGACTATATAGACCCCATCTTCCATTGCTTCAAAGATTTTTCTGAGTTTGTCCTTTTCGTATCTAATCTCTTTCTCCGCCTGCTTACGCTCCGCCCGCTCCTCTGCTTCACACCATGCCCGGCGTACTGCCGGCACAAGTCGTGACAGTCGACTTTTAAGAACATAATCTGTTGCGCCTTTCTTGAGGGATTCTATTGCAAAGTCTTCACCAATTGCTCCTGAGACCAAGATAAACGGCACGTCAGGACACTGTTCCTGCGCAATTGTAATTGCT
>VGWY01000345.1 GCA_016873575.1 Nitrospira sp.
TATCCCTTGCTACAGAGACTGACAGGACACTCTTCTTTGATTTCATGCCTGTTGAGTTCGGAAAGATAAAAGATTTTTCCATACGGTTTCAGCTCTATACCGTCCCGGGCCAGGTCAGATATAATGCGACCCGGAAACTCGTCCTGAAAGGTGCTGATGCAATTATCTTTGTTGCAGATTCTCAATACGAGATGAGAGACCAGAATATAGAAAGCCTTAAAAACATGAGAGAAAATCTCATTGCGAACAACATCAAGCCTGATGATATCCCGGTAATCCTTCAATATAATAAAAGGGACCTTTTGAATATTATGTCTATTAATGAACTGAACGAAGATTTAAACGAAGGCAGGAGATATGAATATATAGAGGCGATAGCCATAAACGGAGTCGGCGTTGAGGATGCATTTCAACGGATAACGCAACTTGTTATTGATACTATTGCTAAAAAATATGGAATAAAAATAGAGCCTGTTGCAGCGGTTGCAGATGTAAAAGAAAAACCTGCCCCAAAACCTCCTGTTGAAGAACCCGTCTTACAACCACAATGGATGGAACAGGATACTTTACAAATGCCTGAGCCATCGAGGGCTGTTTCGGAAACTGTTCTGCCCTCCACAGTTTCAATAGAGAAGCTGGACGATAAAGTTGAAAACATAGGGAACAGAGTAAATATGTTGATAAATCGTTTTCAGGAAATCTCGGACTCTCTAAAAGGAACCGGTAAGGAGATCTCAGAAGCCCTGAGAGAGATAAACGAAGTGATTAGAGATATTAAAGAAAGAGAAAAGGAACCAAAAGAGAAACACGAGACAAATGCTCTACTCAGGGATATAAAAGAGAGTTTCGAAAAACTAAAAACGAAGAAGCGTTGGTTCAGCTTTTTTTAAACCATCTCTAATGTCCTGATAAGGGCCTCAGCCTTTTTGAGTGCCTCATAATACTCCCTTTCAGGGTCTGAGTCAGCAACGATGCCGGCACCTGCCTGCACATATGCCATTTCACCTTTCAGAACAAATGTCCTGATCACTATATTGAAATCCATATTCCCTGCAAAACTGATGTAACCTATTGATCCAGTATAAGGCCCGCGACATACTGGCTCAAGTTCATCTATAATCTCCATACATCTTACCTTGGGTACACCTGTTATCGTGCCTCCCGGAAAAGCAGCCTTAATTACGTCGAAACAGTCCTTACCATTTGCAAGACTCCCTGTCACATTCGAGACTATGTGTATGACATGTGAATAATCTTCGGTAATCATAAGTTCATCAACATGCACTGAACCGTAATCTGAAACCCTTCCAAGGTCATTCCTTTCAAGGTCTATCAGCATAATATGTTCTGCCCTCTCCTTCTCATTTAATAAGAGATCTGCACGCATCACCTCATCTTCCTTGCTGTCTTTCCCTCTTGGTCTTGTACCTGCAATAGGTCTTGTCTCAACAATCCCATCTTTGACCCTTAAAAGCCTTTCAGGCGATGAACTTACTATCTTGTAATCTCCAAAATCGATAAATGCTGCAAAGGGTGATGGATTTATAGAGCTCAATATCCTGTATAGGCTCCATGGGTTTTTGTCTTTGATATGTGCTGAAACCCTTTGTGACAGATTTGCCTGAAAGATATCACCTGCTGCTATATATTCTTTAGCCTTCTTTACAATATCCATATACTCATTCTTTTTC
>VGWY01000346.1 GCA_016873575.1 Nitrospira sp.
AGTTATGATGTACCCCCTTTTAATATTCAGCCTCTTCATTGCCTTTTGGATGCCTTCAATCTCTCTGTGGATATTTGCTTCACCAATTTCATATGATACTTGAACTGCAGTTAGTTCTTTCCCTTTTTTTACAATAAAATCACACTCTTTGTTTTCAAGATAGAAAAAGATTTCTTGATAGCCATTTTTAAGGAACTCAGTATATACCAGATTTTCCAATAGTTTTCCTCTGTTTTCAGAAAACCTGAATGAAACGTTATTCAAAAAACTGTTGTCAATGCAGTAAATTTTCTTCTTGGCCCTTGATTGTGCCTTGAGCGAGTAAGAGAAGCTCTTGGCTTCATACATGAGGAAACTGTCTTCAAGAATATTGATGAACTCCCTGACGGTGTTCTCATTACTCTTAACAGCCCGTGCAAGACTGTTATATGAATAAAGGGCTGATATGTTTGAAATAAGATAGAATGAAAGTTCTTTGAATGTACTGATATCCCGTATATTATGGTTTGCGATGCAATCTTTCAGGATTATAGTCTCGTAATAGTTTAAAAGTATTTCTCTTTTTAAGTCAGGGCTTTCCGTTTTAAAGACTTCAGGGAAAGAGCCATATAAGAGAATATCATCCAGAACGCTTAAAACCAATGGTTTATTGCTTACTAAGTCTTTATAAGACAGGATGTCCTTTGTCTTTAAAATCTCATGAAATGATAATGGATAGACATAATCTGCGATGTATCTTCCCGAGAGTAATTTTGCATAGCTGCCCTTTAATAAAGAGGAATTTGAACCTGTAATAAATATCTTTTCAAATACCCCTGTATCGTAAACGCTCTTTACAAATTTTTCCCATCCAGTTACATTCTGCACCTCGTCGAGGAACAAATACTTCACTTTCTCAGTTGTGATCTTCTCAGATGTTTCGATTATCCTGTATAGTTCCTTGGCATCTTTCCATATTTCAGAAAAAAACGGGTCGTCCAGGTTTACATAAAGAATGGATTGAGAAGCAACAATTTCAGATAGAGAATTTATCAGGAGTTTAAAGAACGTAGACTTGCCGCTTCTTCTCACGCCAAGTAAAACCTGAATCTCTTTTATTTTCAGTTTGTTTAGGACAGGAATAAGCAGGTCTCGGCTGAACAGATGAGCATACCGTTCATTTTTCCAGTGTTTGTTTTGTGTCACAAGGGCTTTTTCCATTTATATCCTATTCGTAATTAGTATATTTATATGATTATACTAATTATAGTTAGTGAAAAGTCAAGATAGCCTCATCAAGAGTCTACACAGAAGTATCCCAATTGTCTTCTGGTAAAACGATACAGGGGACAGGAATTCTGATTACATCATCGTATCTTTAAAAGCCTTTCCTGCTGCTGCCTTTGAGATTTTTGTCCCTGATGCTACCTTGTCAATCAACTCTGCCTTTGTCATGTGTCCCCTCCTTTATTGGATATAAATTTTAGGACTTAGAACGACTCCAGTGTAGTGTCTCTGGATTAGCTTTACAATGTTGTCATTCCCGCTTGTCGGGAATCCTTCTTATACAGGGGATAGATTCCGAACAAGTCGGAATGACAGCAGTTGCACATATGTAAAGATTTGTTGGAGCTAGGTCTTCTCATAAATACCGGATTTTACCAGAGCAGTCAATAAAAGTCATGGTTACTTTT
>VGWY01000347.1 GCA_016873575.1 Nitrospira sp.
TCTTTATTATGTTAAATTCCCTGTCGAGAAGCATAACGCCATAGGGCATAGAATCGAATGTTACCCTCCATTCGTCAGATGCACGAATGAGTTTGTTTTCGAATTCTTTCTTTTCTGTCATTGTTCTGGATATGCTTTCAATCATCTGGTTGGTTATATTTTTCAGGGATTCCAGAAGCTTTTCCCATGAACTGCCTTTTACCCTTGCATTCAGGTCTCCTCTTGATACCCTGTGCAATACATCAAAGTGCTCTGCAAGACCTATGGCAAACTCATGAGTTTGATCTACGATTTCACTGATGTTTTCTGCAGTTATATTAATCATATGTTTTAATTTACCAATTAATTCAACACCTGATGTTTCATCTATTCTTACCAAAGGGTCTCCTGATGCAATCTTTTTTAATGCCTCGAAGACTTCTGAAAGACCAATGGATAGATCAATGCAGATGTTTTCCATCTCTCTATCTCTATCACCAACGATGTCCCTGTATTGCTTAAATTGTTTCTTAAGAGCCACGCAGGTTTCTTTCATTGTAGGGACATCTATATTTACTTGAAAGACCTCACAGTCGAGACATATCTCCATCTTTTCAAGGAATTCACCCTGAATCTCATCCCGACAATGGGTTCCTGAGAACAGCCAGCACCTGAGGTCTTTTGATTCATATGCCGGGCATTCCTTTTTATTGCATTTCAGAATCTCCCAGCATCTTACCTTCCCCATATTTTGCTCGCTAATTGTATTCACTTTAATCCTTGAACCCTCGAATCCTTTAATCCTATTTCTTATATCTTCCTAATTCCTCATTCAATCTCTCTATTTCTTTTTTCAACTCTATCATCTTCAACTCCCTACCAATAGCCATTTGATAAAACTCTTCAAGCTCTTTTACCCTTTTCTTGATCTCTTCTTCAGCCCGCTTCCGCTCGGTGATGTCTATAATCATTCCAGATATAACATCCTTATCGAGAAGCGCACTTAAAAGTACATCCTTAACTTTCTTTGTCTTCGTGAGCAGTTCAGTCTCGAAACTCTCAACCCGGACCATTTTCTTGAGATTTTCAATCAAAATATCCCTATCCTTAGGATTTTTGTATCTCACCAGAACACTTTCAGCCATCATTTCTTCTTTTGACTGAAATTCTAATATCTTTGTAAGAGCATCATTTACATATAGAATGTCGCCTTTAAGGTTGGTTTTATAGATTCCAACCAAGGCGTTATCTACAAGGTTTTTATATTTTTTCTCAGACTCAAGCAGTGCTTCCTCAGCCTTCTTTTGTTCATGCCTTATCACTGCCTCACGCAACTCTCTTTCAATCGCAGGGACAAGCCGCTTCAAATTTCCTTTCATGATGTAGTCATGTGCCCCTGACTTCATGGCATCCACTGCCAGGTCTTCACCAATAGTGCCAGATACAAGAATGAATGGTAAGTCGAGACCTTTTCCCTGCAAAAGCCTTAATGCATTTAATCCGCTGAAGCGTGGCATGACATAATCTGCAATAATTACATCCCATGTCTGTTTATCGAGTGCCTTGCTCATTGCTTCGGCTGTCTCAACCCGTTCAAAGGTTGGTTCATAACCCCCATGTTTT
>VGWY01000348.1 GCA_016873575.1 Nitrospira sp.
TATAAATATTGGAATATTCAAAGTTACACACCTGAAGGCAATATTTGGATGTTGATCGGGAATGAATATATATTAAAATCCCCATCAGGTGAAATCCTTAAAGTAGCTACAGAAAAACCTACAGAACTCGGAATTGTAAAAGAGAAGAAATTAGCCCCTGGGCAATATAAAGTGACCATTAAATATCCAGATAAGGAATGGGTGATAGTTGGTGGAGGGGTTTGTCAGGGATATGTGAGAGACATGAATGGAAATCTTTATTGTACTGGGGATAAAGAGGTGATCCGATACAATGACAAAGGTGAAGAGGTGGCAAAGCTGACTATGCCTGAAGATAAAAAGGAAGAAACTCCTGCTAAAGATCCAGGTGTTGAGCCTACAATAAAGGTGATTGAAGAATATGGTTCACCCGTAATTGCTCCCAATGGAGATGTCTATACATGGAAGCGAACACCAGAGAAATTTTACATCATAAAATGGACATGGCAGTGATGATCAATTATTCAATTGGCAAGGGGCAGCGACTAATCCGTGTTTTATCTACCACCGTTATCGAATTAGATAATTTTTCCTCTTTTACATGACCAAGAACTCTCTTCAGAAAGGCGAGCATATCAACAAGAAACCTCATGCAAACTCCATAATCTCCTCATCTGCAAGACATGCTGCATATCTTAAAGCCTCATCAATGTCTTGAGGTTCAAGATATGGATATGCCTTCAATATAGATTCTTTTGTCTCACCGGCAGATAATAGTCCCAGAATTCTGGATACAGGAAATCTTAAACCTCTGATACATGGCTTGCCAGAGCATACCTCAGGGTCAATAGTTGTTCTATTAAATTTCATGCTTACCTCCTGGTTTCATTGTAGCTTGCGAGACATTCTATACATTGGTATATTATCAGAAAAGAAGCCTTTCAGTATAATTTTAAAAAAGTCTTAAAAAGGTTGAGGGAATGAAGGTATAAGCATAAAAAGAAATCTGGATTCCTGTTTCTTTCAGGCATATTCTTATTCAATTCTTTAAATGAAAAAGAGCTTGAACTCCTTGAAAATTATCATTTGAAAGAGAGATTATCAGTAGCTATTGTGGATAAGCTACAATTACAGTACGTTTATTGGTATTGTAAACAGTTGGATTCCATGAAGCAGCACAGGTTATAAGTGTTAATCGCTCTCCTGGACTAAAATCATAAAGTTTCGGATCATTCACATCTTTAGAGGTTTTCTCTTTTACTTTGTAAATATATTTCTTCCCCTCGTAAAAAATATAGATATTGATTCCCTTCTCCAAAATCTCAAGTATACTGAAAGGACCCTGGGGTCTCCACCACCCAAATTCACCAATATTATGTCCTTCTAAAATACAGTTGCCACCCTTACCCGGAGCTGATGATTTTGAAATATGGCAAACACCCTCTGATAGGTTTTCCTCACTTATCCCTTCTAAAATCGGAGCATCTACTAAGGCTGTGGGGATGATTATCCTGTTCTCTTGACCCTGTCCGATATGCTCTGCTTCTTTCTCCAATGCCTCAGTTTTTCTGGTTATATCCCTTTGACGGATTTGTGAATATCTATCCGATA
>VGWY01000349.1 GCA_016873575.1 Nitrospira sp.
AGGCCTGTGTCAAAGCAAGAAGGGGTAAAGACAGGGCAACGTCAAAGTTACTTTTTCCGGTCATTCCTGCGAAAGCAGCCCCGTATCAAGTACGGGGCAGAACCTACTGATTTGACTGGATTCCCACTTGCGTGGGAATGACAGAAGGGGTATCTCAAGTGCGATTTTATGGACTTTGACGGAGTCCTGGGGGTAAAGAAAGCATCGTCTCCATTTGCGGACTCAGAGATGACAGGAGGCGAAGAATTCTTTTTTTAACCAAGCAGATTGACATTTTTTGTCAACAAATATTGCACCGCGGCGTCATTTCTTTATGTATCAAACTATCCATCTCAAAGGGATTTGCCGGATGTTAATTCTGTAACTTCTTGATTATTAGGCATTTTTTATTTTTGCTCATATTCTTCAACTCTGGCATGGCTATTGCCCAATTTTTGCAGAATAAAAAAACAAATAAAGGAGGTCAGCGATGAAAAAAGTGATGGTTTTGTTAATAGCAGTGGCGTTCATATTGGCTGCTGCTTCGGCATATGCTGCAACAGTAACATCGAACTTTAATGTTACGGCAACTGCGAGTGGTTCCTGTCGTATCACCACAGCTGCGAGTGATGTGAATTTTGGTACCTATGACCCTACCAATCCAAGCCCTGACGATGATGGAATAGGAAGTGCCGGTTTTAGATGCACAAAGGGCTCCACGTACTGGACGTACATTACTGGTACCAGACAGATGACAGGTGGTGCTGAGACCTTAAACTTCGAGCTCTATTCAGATGCAGGCCGCACAACTGTATATCCGTCTTCAAAAACAGGGCCAGGTACAACATCTCCAAGTAATGCAGAAATCATAAGCAACTACTATGGAAGGATACCTGCACTCCAGGATGTCACACAGGGTAACGTATTTTCAGCAACACTCACCTTCACCGTAGAATATTAACAAGATAACCAGAGACTTGTGCTGAATTTATTTCGGCAAAGATATAAAGGAGCGATTAGTTGAAACTAATCGCTCCTTTATTTTCGTCACAGGAATCAATCCTTTTCCGCTATGAATAGCAGGCTTTCAGAAATACTTGCTGATTTTTCCCGGCTTCTTTGATATACTTCTCACGTATGAAACGGTTTTCAGCATGGAATCACAAAGTACTTGTAGCATTTCTGATACTCACCATACTCTTTCTACTCCGGGGCTCTGCCAATCCAATAACATTTGACATAAACCCAGTACGGATATTCTTTGATGCAAAGGTAACAACAGAAAAGCTAAACGTACGTAATTCGGGCGATAGAGACTTTTCCTTACAACTACGGGTTTACAAATGGTCACAGGATGCTCACGGAGAGGATATTTATGAAGAAACCACTGATATCGTAATCTTCCCAAAGATTGTCACCATAAAAAAGGGTGAAGAAAAAATCATAAGGATAGGGACAAAACCAATACTGTTCGGTATAAATATTGCTATCTCTAAAATTGAATCTTAGAGTAAAACGTAAAGGATGTAACCCATTGAAGAAGGGTAGATTTAATAGGATAAAGGTATTTGG
>VGWY01000350.1 GCA_016873575.1 Nitrospira sp.
GACAGTTTACGGACTTTCTCCTCTGCCTTTCTTCGTTTGGTAATATCTCTGATACTTCCAGTGATTTGAATAATTCTGTCTCCTTTTTTAAGAACCTTTCCATATTCTTCAATATATATGTAGCTTCCATCTTTTTTTCTTAACCGAGCTACAGTCGGAAATTCTGCCCCAGTTGTCATCGTTCTCTGGAAATCTTGTGTAACATGTTCAACATCATCAGGATGAATAAACTCCAGTAGATTATGCCCTATGATTTCCTCCGGTGAATAGCCCCATAAAGAAATATTAGGAGAAATAAAAGTTATTATGCCTTCTGATGTAACAGTATAGATTATGTCAAAAATGTTCTCTACGATTGTCTGATATTTTTCTTTACTGTGTTGTAGATCCTTCACCTTTTCATTAAGCTTCCTTACAAGACTATCAACATACATCCTGTATATTGCTATATCCTCCTCCAGTTGCTTTTCAGGTACAGGTAGTCTCTTCTCTTTGTATTCCTCTAATACCTCTCTGATAGTATTGAGAAACTCCTCTGTCTCAGCAGGTTTAAAGATAAATCGGGAGGCCCCAAGGGCTAAAGCAAGCCTTTCATCCTTCGGATCAGTATATGTGGCTGTATAAAAAACAAAGGGGATTTTCTTCAATTGCTCATCATGTTTAACCTCGTAGCAAAGTCTAAAACCGTCCATCTCAGGCATTAAGATGTCAGATATAATCAGATCAGGTGGAGATTCCTTTGCAAGCCCCAAGGCTTCAACACCGTTTGAAGCTTCTTCAATGGTGTAACCATTGGATTCAAGCGTCCTCTTAAGTATCATCCTTGAATCTTCATTGTCCTCAACTATTAAAATCTTCATGGCATTTCTCCTGTTATCTTCTTTATTTGTTCTATAACAATAAAAGGGTCTATGGGTTTTTCAATGTATCCATTACAGCCTGCATTAAGCAGTTTATCTCTGTCTCCACTCATTGCATAGGATGTTATGGCAATAACCGGTATATCAATGGTTGCTTTACTGCTGCGCAATTCTTTTAATACCTCAAATCCATCTATGTCAGGGAGTTGTATATCAAGCAATATAAAATCAGGTTTCTCCTTCTCTGCAAGCTCTATGCCCTTTCTGCCATTTTCTGCTCCAATGGTGCTGTAGCCATTTTTCTCAAGGAGAAATGTAATAAGCACCATATTGTCTTCGTTGTCTTCAATAACAAGAGCTTTTTTCATAAATTGCCTCTACTATTGACATAAGTCATGCTATTTTCTATCATTCTAACATTGGAGGAAAAAATGCAAAAAGTAATGAACATCATTAAACCTGAATATATTGTTAATAAGAAAGGAAGTAAAAAGGCTGTTATCCTCAGTCTTAAAGAATATGAAAATATCCTCGAATTAATTGAAGACCTTGAAGATGCAAATGACCTTCTCAGGGCAGAAAGAGAAGCAACGTCTTTCATCCCATATAACAAATTCCGTAAATCCTGGCTAAAGGATTGAGCTATAAACTTATTATAGAAAGAAAGGCCCAAAAAGAAGCTGAAATTA
>VGWY01000351.1 GCA_016873575.1 Nitrospira sp.
TTATTATGTTAAACATCATTGCAAATCCTAAAAGAAACATAAACACTTTTGTTATCTCCTTACCAGTTCGAAGGCTTCATCAAAAGCTTTCTGCTTAAGCTGCAGCCCAGACCCAAACCAGATTGAAGTAAGCACGTTGTCAATATACTTTCTTTCGTATAGAGCGCTTTCACCCTTTCCTTTTACTGTTTTGTAATGGTCAGCGTATTCTGCGACTGCATTATACATCCCCCATACAGTCCCGTGAAACGGTTTCACGGTTCCTGTTTCATGCAGATGCTTTATATCTGCGATAACATTTTTGGTCCTTGTCGATGCTTCTTCTGTTTCAGCTTTGGTGAATAGCTTCTCAAGGTACTCGTCAAAGTTGGCAGAAGTCACTTGCACTTCTGCCATTCTTTGGGCAATTTCTCCAAATTCCTTATAGTGTTCTCGTGCAAATCCAAGGATTTGTCTCGCCTGATTGATCTTTTGATGAACTGTTTTTGTATGTCGGATATTCACTCCATCTCTTCTGCCCCGCATTGCTGCGTTAAGAGTATTCTGACACACTACTCTTATAGGTGTAAAGAGCATTCTAACGGTCGAAGTTCCATCATGTGAATTTGTAAAAAGGAGAAACTGGTTAATGCGATCTTCATTCCCCTTTGTTTCCACGATAATATCATCAGGAAGTTTGGCAAGAATCCAAATCTTTTTCCCTCCATGCAGACTTCCTGCTGTATGGTAGATTGCCTCTCTTCTTCCGACAACTTCGTCAAAGAAATTGAATGCCTGTTTGTTCTGAACGGGTGTGTACCGAAGACCTACAATTCCAAGTGGTTTGTTATCTGTAATTCTAACAACTACTTTATGATCTGGACATTCCACTGGTCCACTTGGGGTCATATGACAAGGGGTTTTTAATTCAACTTCCCAATCTTGTCCCGAAAGCACGATTGCTTCGGTACTTGTGATTTCTTTATCTCCAACGTAAGTTCCCAGTTTATGCCAGGGAACTCTCCCAACATACATCATGCTTTCTACATTGTGAGACATTACACTTTTCCTTTGTAATTAAAGCACCACTAATCTGAACATCAAGACAATCAACACCAATGTTTGTTAGATCATAATGTTCCCCCCAATGGTTATCTTATGTTCATTTCTTTTTTAATTTTTTCTATTAAGTCGATTGTTGTTCTTATAATAATTTCATTTTTCGTTACTATGCAGCATCCTCCATAAAAGTTGTTAACCTGTGGTCTAGAACATGTACATGCATATTCAAATGCAATACATTTGTACGAGTTGGTTATTGTTAGAAATTTTTGCAAAATTCTGGCAATCTGTTCAATATCTGCCCATTCACATTTCTCCGTATAAATATAAACCGTGGCCCCGCTAAAGAAGCCATTAAAACCAAAAGTCTTGTTTGAATTGCGCTTTATTTTAAAATGAAATCCTTGGCACTCTAAACAAGATTGATCATCAGCAATAATTCTGTTTAAAATCTCTATTTCGTTATGTGTTAGTTGCAAAGAGAATGATATTTGCTGATAG